>DATFWM010000436.1:0-4886 GCA_035259295.1 Blastocatellia bacterium
CGGAAGGAATGTCATACTACGTCCGGGATGTGACGACCGACGGCGGGCGATTGAATCAGCAATTCTGTTTTGCATACGTCGAAGGCAAACTGATCGTGACAACGACCGAAGGCTTGATGATTCGCGCGATCGGCAATATCAAGAATTCGGGCGCGGATTCGCTACTTGCAGATGTGATCGCGCTCGCAGGCAGCGCATCAGGATTCGCCGCGCATGATGTGACGATGTGGCTGGACCAGGGACGTTTGAATCGAAATCGGTATTTCGACAATTATTGGATTCATCACAACGCCAGTGGAGAACTCGCCGCCATCGAAAACGGTTTGATCGACTTGCGAATCACGCGCGAAGGAATGACCGAACAGCGCTGGTTCAAGATGGGGGCTGGGGGTCAGGGGCTAGGGGCTGGTGCGATCAGCGGGGAGCAGTTGGGCGCGCTGATGAAGTTCGCTCCTGCGGATGCGCAACTTGTGAAGGCCCAACGAGCTGCCTCGACGGATCAGCTTTCGTCCGCGGTCGAGAAAGCGTTGTTTGGGAAATTACCGGGACAGAACACGTCGCCGCCTGAGATGCCGGCGGATCGCGCTCACAAAGCAGGCAGTGAGGACGAGACTAACAGGGCAGAACGTTATAGCCGGCTGGATTCTCGATTTGATATCGACGTAGATGATGAACAAGCGCCCCGAAGCGGGTTGGGGGCTGGGAGTCGGAAGTTAGAGAAGGGAACAGTCGTTGAGCCGCAGAGTAATAGTTTCGCCCGCAACATCGGAGTGCTTCTGGCCAGCGTTTCGAGCGGGGACTACTGCGAGCTTGTCAGGTCAAAGAGCGAGTCGGAAAAACCATTTATCAAATTCGAGCGGGCCGTCATCGTTCACTTGAAGTCAGAAGCATCCCTCAACCGTGAAGTCTTAGAGCGCGCGATCATAGATGAGCTTCGCACGCGGTTTGTAGTCTCCGGCACAGAGCCGCGACTAACGTTGCAGGATGAAGGCCCGGTCCGATCTGTGGCCGAGTCGCTGCTCAAGCAGGGTGCGGCTTACGGGGTGTCGGGCAATTATCTTGTACTGGCGTCGAGCAAGGGGTTTGCAAGCGACATCTTCCAAGCTGCTCGGGCACAGCAGGCGCCGGTGACGCTGCCGGAGCCCGCGAATCTCTACGCGCTGATTAGAGTCGCGTCAGCCAAGCCTGTATTCGATACTTTGATGTCAAAGCTCGATGGACGCGAGCAAAAGACCAAACCGAAGCGACGCAAAGAGGACAACGAGGACGATGAAGAGCGCGACGTAAAATTTTTCAGCGAGAATCTGTCGAGCCTCATTAGCGCAAGCGCCATCAGAGAAGCGCGGCTCAGCCGTCGATCCGAGCGTGGCGTTATCTCGGAGCGGATCGTCTACGCCTGGTAGCGGGCTATCAGTAGTTTAGCTTGCACCAGTTTGATTCAGTCTTCCACAGCTATTTCGCCTCGTATTTCAAGACAACTCCGCTCAGCCCTACCGCCCAACCAGTGCGATTATTCAAGAACACGACATTCATAAACCTGGCGGGGACCGGGACATCAACTTTGATCCAGCTTTCGCCGGCGTCCGGCGTGTAGAGCACGGCTCCCTCATCGCCGACTGCCCAGCCGTGCTTTTGATCAGTGAAGAAGATGTCCTGCATCTTGAACTCGTCTTTGATCTCGTACATCTTTCTCCACGTTCGCCCGCCGTCGTTCGTCTTGGCTATTCGCCCGCTGCGCCCGACGACCCAGCCGTCGTTTGGCGATGTGAAGAATATCGACCTGAATACATCTTCGGGCAGCTTCGTCAGGACCTTCGTCCAGTTTAGACCACCATCGGATGTTTTGTAGAAACTTGCGCCCATAGTGCTCGCCCACGCGTGTTCGGCGTCGAGAAAGAACAGCGCCATGGCGTTTTGATCGAACGGGTACGCGATCTCATTCCAGTGCTGGCCGCCGTCTATTGTAGTGAGAAAGATTCCCGGCTGCTGGGAGAACTCATCTTTTCGGCCACCGCCCCACGCCCAGCCGTGCATCGCGTCGACGAAATGAACCTGATCGATTTGTTCCGGCTGCTCCATTTCCGGCTGTCGTTTATTTCCGGGCAACTTGAGCTTGATCGTTCCCGCCTTGCGCTGAAGCATCCAGCTTGTGCCCCCGTCAGTTGTGTGCAGAATGCTGCGGTCAATTGTGAGCGCCCAGCCTTGTTGAGGATCGACAAACCGGACTGAGCGGATCTTGTTCTTGAACTGATCAGGTATTTGGCGCCAGGTCTGCCCGCCGTCGGTTGTTTGCAGCACCTCGAAGCCTTGATTGGCTTTCAACGGATCTTCGATTTTGGCTCCGGGTTTCTTCGGTTTGGGTTTCTTGTTCGCGTTGTCGTTTTCTTCTGGTGTTTCGTAGCTGCGACCGCCGACGCCATTCAGCCAGCCGACGTTCTCGTTGACGAAGTTGGCGCTGAAGAACGAGTCGCCGGCGCCGGTGTCTTGAGTCACCCACAGGCCGGGCGCTTTAGAGGTTGAGCAGGCGCCGCTGATAAGAACTACTGCAAACAGAAGAAAGAAGATCGTTCGTGTTCTGGGCATTCGAAAATCCTTTTGGAAAGCTAGAGCAAGAAAGATTCTATCATCGGGTTCTGGCGAGTGAAACGCGAGAGCTGACGCGTGAGAGGTGACACGGGCTAGTTAGACATGTGTTTCTGGCGTTTGGAAATTTCGATTTCGCAGCACTGGAACAAACCGCCCAACTTAAGCAGATTTGAAGGTTGGAAAGAGGAACTTGTCCCCGCGCGCATTTGCTTTAGGGAATGGTATGGAACCACAGAGCGGGGACAAGTCCCTCGTCCCAACCTGTAACCTTCTCAAGGTGTAACGTTCCATCGATCTTTGAGCCTGATCTGCCACTCGCTTCGCAAAAGACTCCGAGCCCCAAGAGATATACTCTCACTCGATCACTTTAAACTTCACCGTGTTCGAACGTCCGCCGTCCGCGTGCCGCGCTTGAAGCGTAAGCTCGCCCGGCTGGCTGGTCATCTCAGCCGGGATACGTGCGCTGAGCGACGAGTCGCTGATGTAAGTCGTGCCGACTGGGATGTCGTTTACAAACAAGACAACATCCTGTTTGAAGGCCACGCCGCCAAGCGTCAGCTCGAACGCGCCGGTTCCAACTCTTACCTTTGCGTGCGACAGCCGCGTGATCAGCGGCCCGTTTTCCACAGTGAGAGTCAGCGCGTTGGATTGATTTCCGTCTGCGTTGAGAACAAACAGTGAGAGCTCCGCGGCCCGCACGAAGAAGGAGTTTGGCACGATTGCCACCAGCGCGGTCGAGGTCCCGAACCTGGTTTCAACAGCCGCGCCTTGCACCAGCACGCTTGCGCCGCGTTGAAAACGTTCGCCGGTTATCGTCACTTGAAGGTTCTCGGCGCCAGTTCCGGTCGTCTGCGGCGTGATTCGCGAAGCTCGAGGTGGATCGTCAAAGATCATCAACCGAACACTTCCGGAAAGCTCGCCCTTCGGGTTCCTGGCCTTGACCTCAGCAACGCCTCCATCGACGGCGAGGTCCGCGCTCACTTGCGCCTCAAGCTGCAAATCCGAGCGGTAGGTGGTTGCCAGTTCCGCGCCGTTCAGCAAAACAACTGCGCCGGGCAAAAAATTGGCGCCCGAAACCGTAAGCGCAAACGCGAGCGAGCCAACGCGAACAGAGCCCGGTGTGATCGAATGAACGGTTGGCTTGGTCGTGAAAGTCTGGCCCGCTGCTCTCGTGCCCGGCGAAAAGAGTCGATTACGGTCGCCAGCAACGAGAGCATGTGGTGAGAAGGTCGCGCCGTCGGCGTCCGGATCGCGATTGAGAGACTGTCCCGCGCCGCCTTCCGCAGCGCCGTACTTGATCTGCTGAATGATGTTTCCCTGCGCGTCTTGAAGAGTGATCGTGTCTCCGCCGTTGCTCAGCGACAGCCCTCCGGTCGATGCTGTGAACACCAAATGATTGTCAGCGGCATTACCAAAAAAGCCGGTGGGCTTTCCGCCTCCGAACACGACCGCAGCTTCAAACGGCGGGATGGTTGTTCCATCAGGAAAGACGTGCCTCACTTGATCCGCGTCAGAAAGTTTGTAGCCGGAAATGTTCACCGGCTCGGCGGTGCGGTTCAGCAGTTCTATAAACTCATCCTGGGACGAACTTCGCGTTCCATCGCCGTTAGCATCGCCAGCCGGACCGGCAGGCGGGTCCGCAAGAAACTCATTGATGACCAGCGGAAAGCGTATCGCGATCTTCACAGGCATTCCGTTGGAGAAACCGTGATCAGGATTCTCGACGCCCAAGACAACTGCGCCGGCAATTTGAAGCAGCGTGGCCGGGACCTTCGCCAGCATTCGTTCGCTGCTGATGAATGTGCTGTCGAGCACCGTTCCCGGTCGACCTCCCTCGATCACATGAACGACGGCGCCGGGTTTGAACTTCACTCCGTTAATGGTCACGACCACGTCGGGGCTTCCTTCGTTGACGACCGGTGGATCGAGCGATCCTATGATGGGCGACACCGGAGAAACTTGAAAGAGAAGTTGGTTGGAAGGGAACTCGTCAGGAACGCGGACATAGACTACGTGAAGACCGGGCTCCGCGATGAGCGCCGCCGGCACGTGAGCGGATAGTTGTGACTGCGAAACAAACCTTGTGGCGAGCTCGGTTTCGTCAAACATCGCCACTGCGGTGTTCTTAAAGCTTGCGCCCTTGAGCGCGAGATCGAAGTCCGGCGCTCCGGCGGTCGCTTGCGCCGGGGTTATGGAGTTTAGAATTGTAGTAGGCTGGATCACCTCAAATGAAAGCGCGTTCGACTCGCGCCCATCGACGGCTCGCACGACCACGCGGCGAGTTCCGACGTTGGCGATGA
>DATFWM010000437.1:0-4206 GCA_035259295.1 Blastocatellia bacterium
GCCGCGTTTTGGAAGATATGGCACAGGTGACGGGAGGACGCGCATTTTTCCCGGATGCCCGGTATGAGTCAGATTTGATTGATGTCTGCTCGAAGATCGCGCTCGAGCTGCGTCACCAATACGCGATTGGTTTCTACCCGACGGATCAGGAAAGCTCGGCGAAGTGGCACAGGATAAAGATCCGTGTCTCTCCGCCGAAAGGCACAGGGCGGGTGTCGGTTTCATATAGAGAGGCCTATCGGTCCTTCGAGACCTTTCGAGAAGTTAATTTCGAAAAGAGGGATTGATCAGCCCGAGCGTGTCCAAATGACCGCGATTTACAACGTCTAAACCTAAGTAGGAGTATGGGGAAGAATTCGATCTGATCTGGTTGTCTTAGTCTGTAGGAGGAACGTGTACCAGCGGCTTCAAGTGACTTCGGGCCAAAGAAACCGAGCCGGTGAGGGACCGGAAGACATCAAGACGCTTCCACCGTTTGAGGAGTCGCTTGTGGCGCACCTCGACAGTCTGTTCGCGTTTGCTTTGCGACTTGTGAAGGGACGGCGGTCGGAAGCAGAAGACCTGGTGCAGGAGGCTTGTCTGAGAGCGTTTAAGGCTTACGAGAGTATCCGGTCGCCGGGAAAGATTAAGGCATGGCTCTTTCGAATACTCGTGAACATCCACATCAACGAGTTTCACCATCATTCGCGCGAAGTGCCCACAGTCGATGTTGAACTCACTGACTCTCTATTTGAGTCGGCTGATGTAGCAGCGGCCCAGACACCGGAGGATTTGCTTTGCGAGCAGCTTCTGGGTGCCGACGTTCAGCAGGCCCTCGATGCGCTGCCGGTCGAATTCCGCGCGGTTGTTTGGTTATCTGATGTGGAAGAACTCAGTTACAAAGAGGTTGCAGAGATCGTTGATTGCCCCTTGGGGACGGTCGCCTCGCGGCTCTATCGTGGGCACAGCTTGCTGCGTCAGCATCTTCTTGAGCACGCGCGGCAGCGCCGAGTTGTTAAGGAGTAGTTCATGCGTTGCAGCGAAGCACGAAAACAACTTTATCTTCGAGGAGGGTCAGCTGCCCGCGGCGTAGTCTTTCCGGCAGACGCTGGAGTAGTGCAAGCCGAGACCCACGTGGCCGGTTGCAAGGCGTGTCAGGCTTTCTTTGCCGACGACGAGCGCTTGCGAGACCTTGTTAAGTCCCGCGCGCCTCGCGAACAATCACCCCCGTTGCTGCGTGAGAGTCTGCTCGCTCGCGTTGCTCACGAACGAACGGCTTCAGAGAAGCCCGCGAGTAGTAGGTTCTCGTTTCTGCGCCTTCGAAATCTGGCCATCGCGATAGCCGTGGTGATCGCAATCGCGGTTGCGCTCACTCTCTGGCTGAGCCACCGGCGCCATGAAGCTCTGTCAGAGCAGTTGGCTTCAGTGTTGATCGAAGATCACGCGCATAGCCTGCCAGATGAAGCGGAAGTTGCTTCACCCAATCACGAAGTCGTGCAGTCGTGGTTTGAAGGAAAACTCGATTTCACCTTCCACTTGCCCGCAACAAGCGATAAAGCGTTGATCGGCGGACGGCTTTGCAACTTGCACGGCAAGCGCGCTGCATTGATCTTCTACCGAGAACCCAAGAACCGCACCTCGCTCTTCGTACTCGATGGAAGCGATATCGCGTTGCCCGAGAGTCAGCTCGTCGGGATTGACGGCAAGCACTGCGTGATCAACTCAAGAAAGGGTTACACCGCGGTGATGTGGAAAGATCGCGGAGTTGTCTACGGCCTGGTATCGGATGGTCGAAGCGCGGATTTGCTCCAACTTGCGGCACAATTCTGACGCCGTTCGACTGTCATTTATTTCTGATCACTACTTATGGTTCGACTCGCGCTTAAGAATCCCTATGCGGTAGTCGTCATGGTGCTTGCCGTTACCATCATCGGGCTGACCGCGATCAGCCGGATCCCCACCGATATCTTGCCCACATTCAAGACACCGGCGGTTCAGATCATAACTTTTTATCCGGGCATGCCTGCCGACGTAGTCGAGCGCGACATGACCAATCGCCTCGAGCGCTGGACCTCGCAAGCCAACGGCATCGCAAGACAGGAATCGAAATCGATAACCGGCGTCTCAATCGTCAAAGACTATTTCCGGCCGGACATCGACCCGAACACCGCGATGTCGCAAGTCTCGTCTCTGGCGATATCCGATCTCTATTACCTGCCGCCGGGTACAATTCCTCCGATGGTGATGCCATTCGATCCGACGGCAACCATTCCGCTGGCGTTGCTGAGCGTCTCAAGCGACTCTCTCGACGAGAAGCAACTCTATGATGTCGCGTATTTTTCAATTCGAAATCAGCTCAGCGGCATATCCGGCGTGATCGCGCCGGCAGTTTACGGCGGCAAGCTACGCAGAATCCTGGTCTACCTTGATCCGGACAAACTGAGAGGCTACGGCCTGGCGCCGATGGATGTAGTGAAGTCGCTCCGCAGTTCTAACGTATTCATACCAACCGGTAACGCGAAGATCGGCGACCTCGATTATCAAATAAACGCCAACGGAATGGTCGCGCGCGTTGAAGACATCAACGACTTTCCGATAAAGGTCGAAAATGGCGCTCCAGTTTTCGTGAAGGACGTAGGAACGGTGAAGGACGCCTTCGCGATTCAGACCAACGTAGTTCACGTCGAAGGCGAGCGGCAGGTCTACATCCCAATCTATCGGCAGCCCGGAGCGAACACGATTCAGGCAGTCGAAGGCGTGAAGGACGCGATCCCGCGGATTCTGTCGCGAATCCCGCAAGGAATAAACCTGGACGTGATCTTCGATCAGTCGCACTACGTCCGTGAATCGATTTCAAGCCTGGAAACCGAAGGCCTGCTCGGGGCGTTGCTGGCTTCGTTCATGATCCTGGTGTTCATCGGCAGCTTTCGCTCGATGGTAATAATCTTCTTGTCAATCCCGCTCTCAGTGCTGGCAGCATTCATTGGCCTTTACGCCACCGGCGACACGATCAATGCGATGACGCTTGGAGGATTGGCCCTCGCAGTCGGGCGTCTTGTTGACGATTCGATTGTCGTGCTGGAGAACACCCACAGACATCTTCATATGGGAAAGCGCGCCCTTGAGGCAGCGCGAGCAGCAGCGGAAGAGGTCGCGATGCCGGTGCTGGTCTCGACCGTCACCACGATCATCGTCTTCTTCCCTGTGGTCTTCCTCTATGGGATGGGTAAGTATCTGTTCACGCCGCTTGCGCTTTCGGTGGCCTTCGCGATGGCCGCTTCGTACGTGATGGCGATGACCGTAGTTCCAGTTGCGATGGCCTACCTCTACGGGCGGCGAGAAGAAGGACGCACAGAACAGGCGGTCGGAAGCGTCAACGAACATTCGCAAGATCAGCCAGGAACATTGGGCGAAAAGTCGTATCGCAACGAACAACGGCGCAGCGTCTTCGGCTACTTCGAGCAAGCATTTGAAACGATGCGCAGTCGCTACGAACACGCATTGAGATGGTCGCTCACGAATCGCGGGGCAGTACTCGTCACCGCTGGCGTCCTGTTCATTGGCTCTCTCTTGCTCTTTACTTTGATCGGCAAAGAGCTTTTCCCGCAGGTCGATGCCGGTCAGTTCATGATTCGAGTCCGCGGCCAATCCGGCACTCGGATCGAAAAGATGGAAGCGCTGATCAAAGACATCGAGGCCGCACTTCGCGAAGAGATTCCGGATCACGACCGTAAGATGATCATTTCAAACATCGGCGTTCTCTACGATTGGCCAGCTGCCTATACGCCGAACTCCGGTCCACAGGACGCCTTCATTAATGTGCAGTTGACCCCTGAGCGAGCACGAAGCGCCCAGGCTTACGTGGCGAAGCTGCGCGAGGACCTGCCCGCGCGCTTCGCCGGCGTCGACTTCGCGTTCGACACGGGGGGATTGCTCACAGCGGCGCTCAATTTCGGGTTGCCCTCTCCCATCAATATTCAGATAGAGGGCAATGATCTGCATACTTCAATGGACATCGCCGAAAAGGTCAAGGCGCTCGTTTCCGATGTCCCGAACACCACGGACGTTCGCATTCAACAGCGCTTGGACTATCCGCAGATTGACGTCGACGTGGATCGGGTCAAAGCCGCTTACCTCGGACTCAGTCAGCAAGACGTAGTGAAGAATGCGGTGAGCGCGCTCAACTCGAGCATCAACTTCGACCCCGCGTTTTGGATCGATGACAAG
>DATFWM010000438.1:0-2902 GCA_035259295.1 Blastocatellia bacterium
CCGCCGCAATCGCCGAAGTACGTGCAAGGCGGCTTTCGTCTGGACGGTGACGGCTCCAACACTCGCTCGATCACTGCCTGGGCGAAGCTTTTCTTGCGCTCGACGATTCGAACTCTCAATCGCTCGCCCGGCGCGGCAAGCGGAATGAAGACTGCGAGCCCGTCGTATCGAGCCACAGCATCGCCGCCATATGCCAGCCGCTCGGCAGTCACTTCGACGATGTCGCCGACTGTGAGAGACGCGTGCCTCACGATTTGACGATAGCAGTCAGTACAAGCCTGACGCCAACACCACATGCTTGGCCGCGTAGCGGCCACTCGCTGAGCCAATCAATAGTTGTTGTCAAGAGGTGACCGCTGCGCCGTCCTAGGACGGCAGCGAACGTTGGCTTCTATCGAGAGGTGACCGCAAGGCGGTCAACAAGAGTGCGGCCAAATAGGTCACAAATAGAACAGGCTGAGGCGCGGGATGTTGTTTATTTCGCGCAGCCGGCGAGTAACGAAATTCTGAACCGTCTGTTCGTAGATCTCCTTGTCCATCTTCTTTCGGTAGGAGCGAAGTTGCGATTTTGCCTCTGCGCGAAACTTCTCAATCTCCTCTTCGCTGCACGCCTTGGCAGCGCTCTCCAGGATCATGCGATCGATTGCGTCGAGGTCTCGCTCGAGCGCTTCTGCGTCCAATCGCGTTGCCAGTTCGATCTCAACAGTAATCTCGTTTAATCGCGCAAGCGAACGCTCGATCGCATCCTTCAGATCGTTATGGATGGCTGGCGACGTGCTGGAACTCGCCGCGCGAAGCTGCTCATCGCATCGCGCCAGGAAATCGAGAATAATCTCTTTAGAGAATGCGGCTTGTTGAGTCGCGGGCCGAGCGCTCGAGTCGGCCTCCGGTTGTTGAGGCGCGCCTGCCCCTCCGACCTGCGCGTGCCGATATTCGGCGTACGCCGACTCCACCGCCTGCTGGCAATAGAAGATCGAGTTGACCAATCTGTACTTGCGAGCGCGCGCGTCATAATTGTCAAAGGCCTCGTTGATGCCTCGCAGAACTATATGAAGCGGGATGCCGGCGTTTTTCCAGCTTTCGACAAGCGCCCAGTCGATTGGCGAGATCAGCATGTGCTTGCCCCGCCGGCGCACGAACTCCTCCTCGACTTCGGTGAAATAGTTAAAGTAGTTGAGTCGCTTGGCGGGAGCAGCGCCGTTGTGGTCGATGCTTTCCAATGGGTTCTAGCGAATAAATTCGTTTTCTATCTTGTTCTGCTCTCCGCTTTCAAACTAGCGGCGTGAACTCGCTTATGATGGCTCCTTCGATCCCCTCGAGCTGCTCGCGGACGACTTCCGCTTTGGTATCAGTCAATCTCAATCTCGAAGCTATCTCACGAGCTGCTTCCTTCAACTCGCGGTGCAGCAAGTTTGCTATGCGTTCGCGTTCGGCAGCGGGGACCGCGTCGGGGTTGGCGTAGAACGCGCCCATTTCAAAGCTCGACGAACCGGCGTCCTTCTTGGTGACGATAATCAAAGACGCAAAGCTCGGAACCGGATGGATCCGCGAGCGGCGGAACGCATCGCGCATAAGCCGCTTGATCTGTTCCTCGGCAAGATCCGCCATGCCTGCGAGCGATCCTTCGTCTGCGTCGGTCCAGTCGTTGTCTGTCAGGTCCTGATAGAAGCGGCGCACGCCGTCCCGCGAATCATCCTTGCTGGCGACCGGTCGTCGCTCGATCTCTGACAGCCGGTCGTTTATTCGGCGCCCGGCTTCCTCAAGCTCTTCATGCACTATTTCCCCAAGACGCTGATGTTCGCGCGGTCGCATTCGCATAAGTCACCTCCAGGGAACGCGATCTCAGTCGGTCGAAAATACAATAGACGAAGCGAGCCTACCGGACAAGTCTACTCAGAAGAGAAGTTTCTTGGTGACGAGATTTCTTTGTCAACGTACGGAGAATGTAGAATGGACAATGCACAATGCCGGCGGAACACACACAGGCCCGACGAAGGTCAAGTAACAAGCGCACCACAACAATCTTGATTGTCAGCGCAGTGATGGGCGTGGCCTTGCTGCTTCGCGCGATCAATCTTGATGCTGACCCGTCAGCGTTGATCAGCCGCGATTTCATCACCGACGAGGGCTGGTGGGCGCACAACGCGCGCAACGCTTTGTTCTACGGTCAATGGCGAATCGACCAGTACAACCTCCCGCTCTACTCGGCTTATCTTTACAACGCGCTGGTCTATGTGACGTTCAAGCTGTTCGGCATAAGCTTAACGGCTCTGCGCATTATTTCGGCGCTCGGCGGCTGGCTGACTGTTGTACTGGTTTTTCTACTGGTTCGCCGAGAGATCAACACTCGAGCTGCCGTGTTTGCGAGTGTGCTGCTGGGCTTCTCTAATCTCCACATCGGCTACAGCAGGACTGGATTCACTGAAAGCGTGCTGGTGTTCTTCTTCGCTCTTACGCTGTGGCTATGGTCGCTGAGGCGCGCACATAGTCTCTTTGCTTTTGTCGCCGGCGCGTCATTAGGTCTGACGGTCGCGGCTAAAATCACAGGCATCTATTTCGCGCCTGGCATCTTGTTGGCTGCTGTCGGCTTGGCGATCAAGCGAACCGTGAGCCGTCGGGACGCTTTGCTTTTCGTGGCCGGTGTGATGGGTTCAACCGCGGGTTATTTCCTGTTATTCATCTTGCCCAACTTCAGCGATTGGCTATGGTTTAATGTGCACAACGGTTCGGGGACCGAGTGGTCGACCAGATATTCGAGCCTGATGGAATCGATACCGCGACTGCTTGGATCGCCGTTCTACGCTGAGGTCCCTGTTGTTACCGCGCTTACTTTTCTATCGTTGTTGGTGTTGGTGGTGAGCGCGTCACGGGACGGCGTGACGAAAATGATCCGCGCCGCCAG
>DATFWM010000439.1:0-4832 GCA_035259295.1 Blastocatellia bacterium
TTCCAGCTTGGATATTTTCGAAAGTACGCCCGCGTCGGTCGAGCCTTCAATTACCGCCAGTCCGCTGATGCTCGATCCGCGACGCACCTTGATCTCCAGTCCGCTCACGTCTGAGTCGTTGACTTCAAAGACCGCCGGTTCGCTGTAGAAATCGACTTGCTCGTTGGCGACGACAAACGCCGCGTACCGTCCAGCGTTAAGCCCTTCGATTCGAAACTGCCCCTCGGCGTTGGTGCGATTGCTGGTCCAGCCGTATGCACCAATGGATGACTGCTGTCCCATCAGAGCACCGAAGCCGTACATAAGATTGGAGAGAGGCTTGCCCGAATCGGCGTCTACGACGCGCCCTGTTGCCACAAATGTCTTCGAGGCGCCGACCAGCCTGATGTCAACGTCGGCAGCCTCGCCGCCGGCTGGTACTTCTATGATTGTTGCCCTGGCCTCGTCCGCGACATCAGGGTAAAAGGTCCTCTTATAGGTGGCGCCACCAAATCCAATTCGCACGCTACCGCTTTCTGGCGCGTCGCCAACGCTCACTTTGTAGCGTCCTGGCGTCAATCCGTAGAGGCGGTAAACTCCGCGGTCGTCGGTGCTGAACATGTAGGGATTGAAATAGGAACTGGGCATTCTCTGTCCGCGCTCATCGACGCGCGTAAGATTTACGGGCTGTTCGATGACGGGCCGGCCTTCCCCGTCTATCACGCGGCCCGTTACGACTCCGCCTTTAGTGAGCGAAAAGTCAACGCGGTCGACCTCTTCCCCCTCACCGAGCGTCACGCTCTTGCCTGGTTGTCCAAAGGATCCTTCATTTGCTACAACGAACGCGGGCGTGTAAGGGATTACGCTGTAGCTCCCCGGCGGCACTTTGGTCAGACGATAGTTGCCATCGTCGTCTGTGATCGCTCTGGCGGGAGGAGTTCGCTGGTTGCTTACAACCGGGTTAGATGGTGTAATCATCACCACCACGTGTGGTACAGGCTTATCTCCGAGCATCACGCGCCCGCTCACCACGCCCGACGGCCCCTTCTTTGATTCTTGAGCGACAATTTGTTGCGAGCAGGTTATCGAAGTCGACAACGCTAAGGTGAGAACTCTGACAAAGAAGACATGGCGCATAAGGTAACTCCTCCTTAAACGCTCTTGGCGATTCGGCCTACCAGTTCATCGTCGCCGATTCTACTATCCGCGCAGTCGGCATACAAGCATCATTTGATCCGGTAACCTTCTTCTTCATTATTGAAAATCCACCCCACCACTTCGCCGATTCTGACTTCTTCGCTTCGGTATGCTTCCATTGTAATCTGAGCCGAGCCCTGGCGATGAATCGTTTGAGCCGATCGAAGCATCCGATGAAAGCGATCCTGCCAGCGACGCATGTTCGCAGGTCTCAGGTCGAGCCAGCCTCGCTCGGCCCAGTCGTCGATTGCCGCCTCGCTCACTGGCAGCTTAGTTTTACCGGCGTATTCGGGAACATTGATTCGCGGGCCGCGTATCAGTCGATCGCCTTCGGGCGGAAGGATCGGGATGCCAATCGAAATGATCGTGTTGCGAAGATCGTGATTGCGCTGCAGATAACCCCAAAGCGAATCGGAAATCTCTTCGGCGCTGCGCTCCACCACCGCTTGAAGCGTACGGTATTTGGTCTTTAACAGGTGAGATTCATACAACAGCTTGGTCAGCTTCGGCGGACCAAGCTCCCCGGTCGCAATCGAGTGCGAGTTCGTTTCGTGTTCGAGCCGCCTCATCGCTTCGATCGCCGAGCCACGCAAATAACCGGCGCGGTAACTGGGAACCATTATCGACGAATCAATCGCGGCGATGACGTCGACTCCTGTGTTGCTGCCCTTGATCTCGAGCACAACGTTGCTGGCGATTTCTTCGGGCGTAACAAACTCCATCTGATTGATCGAAGTGACAGCCTCAAACTCGCCGCGCGCGAAGAATCCGTTCTCGCCCGTATCAACCCCGACCATTTCGACCTCACCAAGCTTCTTGAATCCTTCCTTCGGCATCGACAGCTCGAGTTGGCCTCTGAGCGGTTGACTGCGCGGTGCGTAAGCGAACAGCGGAGTGTTGTCCAAGTGATGGCGGAGCGACTGATAGGTGACTTTCTTGTAGCCGACCATCGCCGCCGGCTTGATCTCTTTTACGATCGGTCCCCCTGGTGTGCGCGCCATCAGGAACATCAGCCCGGTGTGCGCGAACCCAATCGCGGTCTTCGACATCAGCTTCGCCGAAGGCTTGTCCTCGCCGTGCGTGTAAGGAATGTTCAATCCCATCCCGCCGGTCCCGGTTGTGCCAACCTTGACGTAGACCCGCGTTCCCACCTCGCTCATCGCGCGGTAGATCAACTGCGTATGGCGAATCAACTGTGGTATTGATTGCGATAGCAGCAATGTCTCGAGAGTTCGCTCGATCTGCTTACGGTTATCCGAGATTTGCTTGAAGTCGTGATCGGTGATGCGCTCATCGAGGAAGTCCAGAGCCTTTCGCACCTCGATTGAATTTGTGTAGACGTCTTGATAGCTAATTCCCGAAGCGGTGTTGATGCAATCGATCAACACATCGGCGCCGTGCTCGCGCATTGCGGCGACAAGCATCGACCTTTCGTACGCGTCGTCGAGGGCGCCAAACAAATCGTCGAACAACGCGCGCCGTCTTGCTGGACTTGCGAGAAGCTCTTCGCGATCGGCGCGCGCGAACTCAGACCTGACGAAGACGTTGCCCCATAGCTCGACCAAGCTGATTGCAGGAAATTCTTTTCGGAGCTCGTGCACAAGCTCGCGGATTTCTTTCTGAAACAGCGAAGCGGTGACTATCTTTTGCGGCTTGAGGTCCCGCGCTACCTGGTACGAGATCTGCGTGCCTACTAATCCGGCGCCGCCCAGAATGAAGATGGTCTTGTCATAGGTCATATAGGTCCTATAAGTCCTATGACCGAAATTGTTCCAGGAACCTGATGTCGTTTTCGAAGAGCAACCGGATGTCGTTTATGTCGTACATCAACCCGGCCATTCGATCTATGCCAAGCCCAAACGCGAATCCCGAAAACTCCTGCGGGTCAACGCCGACAGTCTCGAGCACGTTTGGATGAACCATTCCACTTCCGCCAAGTTCAATCCACCCCGATCCCTTGCAGATTCGGCAACCTGAGCCATCGCAAACGTAGCAGCTGAAATCCACCTCAGCCGACGGCTCGGTGAAAGGGAAGTACGATGGACGGAAGCGGGTGCGCACGCTTGCTCCGAACATCATCTGGACGAACTTCTGTAATGTGCCCTTTAAGTCTGCAAGCGTGATGTGACGATCGACATTCAGCCCTTCGACCTGGAAGAACATCGGATTGTGAGTCGGGTCGGGCGTGTCGCGACGGAACACTCGACCGGGCGCGATGACTCGCAGTGGCGGCCTCTGCCGCTGCATCGTGTGTATCTGAACAGTCGAGGTCTGGCTGCGCAGCGCAAGTTCTTCTGAAACGTAGAACGTGTCTGCCGATTCGCGCGCCGGATGGCCGGGCGGGATGTTCAAAGCGTCGAAGTTGTAGAAGCTCGTTTCAATCTCCGGCCCGTCCTCCACCGAATACCCCATCGAAACAAATATGTCTTCGATTCGCTGCCGAACCAGCGTGATCGGATGAAGGTGGCCTTGCCTCGGGCGACTCCCAGGTAAAGTGATGTCGATCGCTTCGCGCTCGAGCGCGGCGGTTTCTACCTCGGCGGCGAACCTTTCGTTGAGCCGGGTGATCGCGCCTTCAACCTCGGCGCTTACTTCGTTGACCTGACGGCCGAACTCCGCGCGCTCTTCGGAACCGTGAGAGCCGATGCGCTTTTTCTCGGCGGCGATCAACCCCGACTTACGTCCGAGATACTTGTCGCGGAGCGCATTGAGCTGATCGGCACTAGAGACAGCTTGCAGGTCTTGCAGGAACTGTTTTCGAAGACTGCCTAGCTTATCGTCCATACGCGATCCGGTCGGTACCGCGAGCGGTAGCGAGCGTGGCGTCGCGCTCGGTACCGCTCGCGGTACCGACCGATGGATACCTCTTAAGCTGCGGTAGCAGAGCGACTCGACTCAATAGCTTGCTTAACCTTGACGGCTAGCTCGTTGAACGCCGCTGGCTCGTTGACCGCCAGATCCGCCAGCACCTTCCGGTCCAGTTTGATATCAGCAAGCTTCAGCCCGTGCATGAACTGGCTGTAGCTCAGCCCGTTGGCGCGCGTGGCGGCGCCGATCCGCACGATCCACAACGCTCGAAAATCTCGCTTCTTGAGCTTGCGTCCCGTGAACGCAAAGTTTAGCGAGCGCTCGACCTGCTCTTTCGCGTGCCGATACAATTTGCTTTTCGTACCGCGATAGCCGCGGGCTAATTTCAAAATTCCCTTTCGTTTCTGCAGACGTTTGTTTCCACGTTTAGCGCGAGGCATAAGTCCCTCCAAAAATGATTAGCTCTTTATCCATAAATTACAACGGCCCAGTATGACGCCCTCATCCAGCGCCATCCAACCTATGCAGGGCAGATAAATGTTCTTGTCATGCTTCTGGATCCCATACCAAAACCAAACCAGCGCCGACAGCAGATAGGCGCCCATGAGAGCAATGATACGCCAGCCGCCTTATGACCGATCCAAATCGTCAGAACCTGCGGAACGGTCATCAGCATCGTAAAGATCGATAAGCTTCCCAGCACACTCCGCATCAGTTTTCGGGGAAGTATGATGTGGAAACTTGCTGCCGGATTTGGTGGCATGGTCTTCCTCGGTCCGGTGATTCAGAGCTCGACTTAATTTCGACCGTAAGGAAGCATACTCTGAATCCGCTTCTCATCGGCTTTC
>DATFWM010000440.1:0-5800 GCA_035259295.1 Blastocatellia bacterium
CGGGAAGATCGTCTACTCTTTTGCGCCGACCTCTCGTTCCGCTACTTTTGTATTACACGATCGCATTCGGACTCCCG
This sequence comes from Blastocatellia bacterium, assembly GCA_035259295.1. Classification (GTDB taxonomy): domain Bacteria; phylum Acidobacteriota; class Blastocatellia; order UBA7656; family UBA7656; genus Onstottus_A. The sequence continues at coordinate 78 of DATFWM010000440.1, forward strand.
CTGGTGAATGGCGCATATCATCAAGGCTCTTCTTTCTGGGAGCACTCAATCTTCGTATTGTTGATCCCTTTAGTGCTGGTTCTGCCGCTCGTTGCGTTTCGTCATTATGCCGTTGCTCGGGCGCGCAATGCTTTCCACGAACCCTTCCACCTGGACGCGGTTATTGAACCAACGCGTCGATGGCTACTTCCCCACCGTCGTCATTTTATTCGCGACTGTGAGCTTGACCACTGACGGATACTGCTTCGAATGATGTACCGCGCTGTGAGCGATGACGCCCTTCGATTCATCGTAGTTCTTTCCGCCCGTGTTCAGGTTCCGATCGAACCGCGGGAAGTTGCTGCTTGAAACCTCGATGCGAATCCGATGTCCTGCCTCGAAATAATTACTTGTGGTCATCGGCTGAAACGTGAACTTGTAGACCTTGCCTGCCTCCATCCACGCCAGAGGCTTGTCGTAGCCGTTGCGATACCTCATTCGCTGAATCGTCTCGTCAAGATTGTAGGCCTTGCCGTCCGGATACACGTCGATCAGCTTAACCGTGAAGTCCGTGTCCTTCGCGTCCGACGACACGTAGAGCGTAACCTCGATCGGGCCGCTGACCTCGATGCCTTCTTTCAGCGGCTCGCTGCTGTAAACAAGAATGTCGCGGCGCTCTTCCATCTTGCGCTGGTCGAAGGCTCCACCCGCGACCGCGTTGCCCGTGCAGCAAACGTTCCCGCCATAAGACTGAACCGGATTCATCGGGTCGTAATCGAACTTGTCGGCGTTGTCGGCTGCCGGCGGCGCATCACTGAGCGCGCCATCGCCGTTAAGCGTGTTCGCCTTGCCACTGCTCGCGAGATAAAAGCTCATCGACTGCGAGCCCGACGGAGGCCAAGTGTCTGAAGACTGCCACTTGTTGAGGCCCATCGTGTAGTAGCGCACTTTCGGCATCTTCTCGAGAATTCCATTCTGTTCTCCCTTGAGGAAGCGATCGAACCACGCCCAGGTCAGCTCGTCATAATTCAATCGCGCGTCCCCTACGCTGCGCTCGCCGACCATTGTGTTTTCAGACGCACGCTTGTACGAGCAGTGCAACGTCGGCGCGATGATTGCATATTGCTGATTGGCGATCTCGGGCTTAGCTGTCTTGCGCACGTGGTTGTAGGCCGCCAAATTCGGGCCGACGGACACGTCGTACCACGACATGAACCAGAAGCCCGGCACGTTGATTTTCATGTTGTCGTGCCACAAGCCGCCCTTGTACCACGCGGGATCGTTCGGTTCGCGCTTGATCATCGCGCCGCCCGTGTCCACAGGCATAGGGTCTGCGAAGATACCGTGAGGTCCATCGACTGCTTTCATAATGTCCATCACCGGAAGATGCTGAAGCGCCTTCGACCAATCGACGGGCGGCAACTGCTGCGCAAGATCAAACGACTTGGACGCTCGTATCAAATCCTCCTGCGAGATGTTGGGTGCGAACATCGGCCGCACCTGGTTCTGCTCGCCGTAGAGCCACGCGATGAACAACATCTGTACCGCGCCTCCGCGATACCAATTGCCTTGCTCGTAATAACCACCCACGCGGCCGACGCCTGCGCCGAAGCCTTGCGGGATAAACGCCCCGAGCGCGGGATTGCCGAGGGCCACGACTGCCAACTGCCATTCGGCAGTCGAGGAGCAACCGATCAGACCGACCTTCCCGTTCGACCAGGGTTGTTTGGCGATCCAGGTCAGCTCGTCATCGCCGTCGCTGAGCGGCGGGCCGAGAATGTCGTAGTTCCCCTCGGAGAAAAAGTGACCGCGTTCGTTTATCTCGACAAACGCATAGGCGCGCTTGACTGCGTCCAGCTCATTGCTCATGTCGCGCGGCGCGCCAGTGCGTACGTCCCAGTAATTGAAGTTGTAAGGTGTGCGAACGAAGACGGTCGGATACCTCCTCGACGTATCTTTTGGGCGATAAACGTCGGTGGCCATACGCTTGCCGTCGCGCATCGGGATCATCAGCTTGCGCTCGATGATCGCAACCGACTCGAGCTCTTTCTCAATCGAATTACGCCGGGCGATCAGTTCGGGGCTTATGCCGGCGCGCTGTTGACCGGGGGCGATGGGAATGGCAACTACGAATGCGATGACGGCGAGCATCAGAGTCAGAAGAGTTGTTCTTCGCATGCGAGAGCTCCTTTTGGAGGAGTTCGTAGTACCGCCTTCAGGCGGAAGTTTGTTTGTCCAATGCCTACGAACTTCCGCTTAGAGGCGGCACTACGAACTTTATGATTGATGCACGAGTCTTTCTATCGCACCGGTAGGTCGAACGCAAGCGAACTTCGGAAGCTTTGGAGAGAACGCAGGCTCACGCTACGAAGCCGACGTTTTCGAACGATCCGCCCAGAACCGTCTTCGAATCGACGCCCAACCATCCGTCAAGCACCGTCGCATAGACAGAGCGAAAGTCAACGGTGAACTTCATGTTTCCAGCGCTGTCGAGGTTGGTTGTGGCAAGCGAGGGCTGCTGCCCATACAGCCCGCCTCGAACCGAGTTGCCGATTACGAACAGTGGGGCAGCCGTCCCGTGATCGGTCCCAAACGAATCATTTTCGTTCGGGCGCCGGCCGAACTCCGACCACTGCATCATCAACACATTGTCGCCGAGCCCGTGCTGAGCCATATCGTCATAGAACGTTTTGACCGCGTCGGAAAACCATCTGAGCAAGCCTGCGTGCTGCCCGCTAAATTTGTCCGCCCGATTGTTCGGATGGCTTATCTGGTCCGAATGATGGTCGAACCCACCGAGCGTGACGTATAGCAAACTCGCCTCGGGAATCGTGGTGATGATCTGGGCGAGCATCTTCATCCCTTGCGCAAGCGGATTGTCTGGAGCATAGGTCACCGATGATGAATAGTTCGCCACTGACGATTTCACCTGCAGCGCGCCCCTCACAGCCTCAAGCCCAATGCTGTTGATCGCGCCGTTGTAGCTATCGGTTGGAAGACTGCGGCCCGCGGTTCGTTGAAATGTGTTGAGCTGATTGTTGCTGTCGCCCGGATAATTGAAGTCGGTGACGAAATCGTAAAGCGCGAAGTTGAGAATGCTCGGGATCACGACTTCGTTTGAATAGAGCGACTTCGGGAGCACGCCGCCCACCGAGGAAGCAGGAAGTCCGGCTTTGCCCACCAGCGCTACATCGGCATATTTGCCGAGCCAGCCTTCGCTCCCCAGGCCAGTTAGACTCGCAGTGTGCCAGATGTCCATCGAAAGAAAGTGCGACAGATTAGGATTGGGATAACCAGCTCCGAGCGTCACCGCGACTCGCCCCGAAAGGTAAAGATCTCTGATCTCGCTCAATGCTGGGTGCAAGCCGAACTCGTTGGAGATTATGGTTGAATGGCCGTTTTTGTCTTTAAGCTCAGAATCCCTGAACGAGAGCGTAGGCCGCTGGCTGTAGTAGCGCGAGTCGGTGTATGGCACAACGGTATTGAGTCCGTCGTTGCCGCCGGCTAGTTGAATGATCACGAGGATTCTGCGGTTGGCCGCGGCGGTCTGGCTGCGAGCTTCACGAATCCACAGCTTGGGCATCACGACCCCGACGCTGACCATCGCGGCGCTTCGCTTGATGAATTGTCTTCTGGTTGTTGGCATACTGCTCCTTCGTGCAATCACGTCCGGCATGAGAGTTCAGTTGAGCTGAAACTCTGACAGACACATGATCTGATGGACCAGCCCGCGCACCTTCTTGTCTATCGTCAAGTCATCCGCGACGAAATCAACCGTGCTCCCGCGATCATCGGTTTGAAGATAATCGCGCAGCGCGCGTGTGGCTGCGCTATCGACGTTGAGCGGACCGAGCACCGAGAGAAAATTCTTGACGGTTTTTTTCGAGCTTGATCTGGAGTACTTCTGGAGCTGGTCCTGGGTCAGCCACATCCCCGGCGCGTTTAGATTATTGGTGCGGAAGATCGCCAGAAAGTCAGCGTATGTGAACCGCATCAACAAATTAGCGGTGTTTATCCAGCCGAGCCCGTGAGGCCAACCTGAAACGTCCGGGGGATTGAACAGCTCTTGGCCGAGCAACCCTGACAAGCCGGCCAGGATGTTCGCGTTTTCCTGACGCCCGGATGTTCCCGGATTGTACCGGGCGCCCAGCATTCGTATCGCGCCGACTATCAGCTCGACCGAAGACTTGACCAGCGCGAATCGCGCGCGGTCGCTGAAGAATTCGTCTGAGGTGAAGATCGCCCGCGCAACCTCTTTGATCGAATGACTGTTAGCCAGATAAACGTCTGCAAACTTCTCGATGGTCGCCTTGTCTGACGAGGAAGCTGTCAACGGGTACGCGAAGAACTCGAGCATCTTTCGCGCAAGGAATCTCGCGGTTGCGCGTCGCGCCGCGATGATCGTAATGATGTCTTCGCCTCCGAAATTCGCGGTTTGACCGTACACTGTCTTCGTGCCATTGTCGTGCTCGCCAGGATTGACTATGAATCCGAAGCCGAACGGGTTGTTTGGATCGCGCGAAGGCGTCGGCTTCCAGCCGGTGAACGCGCGCGCGATTTCCTTTACGTCGTCCTCTGTATAGTTCTGGTCGCCTGTGACCACGTCAGTGATTCCCATCGTGAAGAGTTCTTGAAGCTCACGAGCGAAGTTCTCGTTGGGCTTCCCGCGCACGCTGGTTATGCCATCGAGCCACACGAGCATTGCCGGGTCCTGAGCGACTTTGAGCAGCAGGTCATCGAATCTGCCCAGCGCGTTTTGTCGCAGCGTCACATTCTGAACGAACATCAGCAGGTCGGGGACTTTCGAGATGGCGGTTGCAAAGTGATTGTGCCAGAACAGGGTGAGCTTCTCCTCAAACTGCCGCCGCGTGTGGACCAGTCGCGTAAACCACCACCGCTGCATCTCGCCGCCGTTGAACTTGGACGGGTCGCCGGGGTTCGAAAAGTCGAAGCTTCTTTGAAGCAGATCATCCAACTGACGGTTGTCGATCTGGCTGAAGTTGAGGAGGTAATCGACAGCCCCTTCGCGCCCTCGGGCGGCGAGATCATCGATTTCTTCAGGCGGTCCGCCGAAGCCCATGCGACGGAGCAGGTGAGCGGATTCTTCGTAAGTCATGGCGCCCATCAGTGGACCTCCTTCAATCTCCGATGATTAGTCGATTCGGCGCGGAGGATATATGACAGCTTCTCAGTTCAATCTTTAGCTTGCGGGATTAAGCCGAGCAACCTAAGAGGGGTTGAACTCAGAACATGATGCTAAGGTACTCTGGCGCTGCGCTTGGCGGGCTCACGCGACTCCGCGGACACCGAGGCAATACGCTGCGCTTCTTGATGGGCCTGCTGTTTCATTAAGCGAGTTATCAGGGGCTTCAACCACAGCACGGCAAGCGCGGCGGCAGTTACGTTGCAGGCGATCATCGCCCAGAACACCGGCATCCACGAGTTACTGTTCTCGTTCACCCACGCCGCTAGCGGGCCCGCCAGAATCGAGCCCAGACCCTTTGCGGTGTATTGGATTCCATAGTTCGTCGTCGCGTGCTTGCTGCCAAAGATGTCGGCGATTGCCGACGGAAACAGTGAATAGATATCGCCCCACGCGAAGAAAACTAAGCCGCAGAGAACCACAAACAACGCCGGTCTGTCTACGAAGATTGTAAACGCAGTGATGGCTATCGCTTCCAGGGTGAACGCGATCGCCATAGTGTCGTAGCGGCCGAGATGGTCCGACACCCAGCCGAAGAACG
>DATFWM010000441.1:0-2547 GCA_035259295.1 Blastocatellia bacterium
TAACGGAACCCGTGATAAGTGAAGTGCGGCTCGAACGTTTCGACACCGACTCCACGCAGCGTGAAGCTGTCGGTCTGTTTCGCCGCGCGCAAATTATCGGTGTAGATCGTGCCGTCGTCGTTGAGCATCTCGGCGTGGCGCAATTGGATTGTAGTTCCCGCTGAGCCCAGCGCCTTCAACCGGCACCAGCCGACCATGTTTTGGCCCATATCGAAGACATAGACGCCCGTCTTCGGCTCGTTCACGGCGACGGGCGTGATCTCCGCAGTTACGCGAATCGGCTCGTTGGGCTGCGCGACGAGTTGAGTCTTAACGTCTGTCGCGACATCGGGAGGCTGCCAAGACTTGTCATCGAAGCCGGGACGGTCCCAGCCCGGCATCTCGCGACGCGCGTCGTAAACTTCGCCGTCGAGAATGTCCGCAGCGCGAATCGGACCTTCGCGGGTCGTTCGCCACGAAGCATCGGTCGCGACGCGTTCGGTCTTCCCATTTGCAAGCTCGACTTCAAGCTGAGCGATTAACCTCGGGTGATCACCGTAGATGTTCCGCGGCTTCTTGACTGCGCCTCGCGCGAGCCCGATGCCCCCCGCGTACCAACCATCACCCAACACCGCGCCGATGACGTTCTCGCCGTTTTCGAGCAGGGAGGTCACATCATATGCTTGATACTGAGTTCGAGTGTGATAGTCTGTGAATTCCGGCGCGAGAATCTGGTCGCCGACTGGACGCCCGTTGATGTGTAGTTCGTAAGCGCCCAGCGCCGAAGCGTAGACGATCGCGCGCTGCGGCTTGGCGGACAATTTGAACTGCCGCCGAAGCATCGTCGCCGAGACGTTCCCAACCGAGGGAAGCTTGTCACCGATCCAGCGCGCGGACCAGTCTGAAGCTTCCATCAATCCCATCGCCCACTGCGCGAGTTTGCTCCAAGGCGAGGGTTTATCGTGCTGGTCCCAAACGCGAACTTTCCAGAAGCAGCGCTGGCGTGAATGAAGCGGCTTGCCAGCGTAAGCGATCTGAATCGTCTCGCTCGAAGCAACCTTGCCTGTGTCCCAAAGATCGCCTCGGTTTGCGGCGAGATTGTTCCCGCTGCTTGCGACGATGATTTGATAAGCAGTCTGCTTGGCGCCGCGCACATTGCTTTCGATGATCCAGCTCAAACGCGGCTCGCGCGTGTCGATGGTTAGCGGTGAGACAAGGTATTCACATCGCAGCGACGACGCGGTAAGGCTTGGTTCGCGCTGCGCGAGTGCCGAAAAGGCGGAAACCAGAAGCAGCGATGCTAGGAAAGCGCAGGTCTCTCTATTCAATGTCGTACTCTTCGAATTTCGGATATTTCAGAAAGCGGGGTGAATGGCCAGCGCGGACGCGCTGTCTACCACCCACTGCTCCTGTTCAGGAGTTTCGGGTACTCTCACTCCGCGCACGGAGCCTATGCGCTCGAATGCGCTGCGTGGTTCCTCTCCTGCTGATACCAACAGACAAGCAGCAATCAAAGAGGATCTGCCAATGCCTTGTCTGCAATGAACGGCTATCGTCTTTCCAGCGGCGAGCGAGTGCTCCAAATCATTCACAAGATTCGCGGCGCCATCTCTTGAAGCCGGAACTCCGCGGTCTAGAATCGGGAATGAAACGAATCTGATGCCGTGAGCTTCACACAACTGCCTTTCGGCTTCTAGCTCAAGCTCCGCACTTTCATCCGGCGTGAGCAGGGAAACCACCACATCAGTGCCAGCTTCGCGCCAATCAGAAATTTCATCTTCTAGCCAGTCTCCGCCGCGAGGACGCGGTGCTATCGCCAACCGTCCTCTCCACGGTCCTTCGATCCAATATAATCTACTCGACATGACTCGCCTCTTTATTTCGTCGGTGAATCCTTTTCGATGATCTCGCGCGGCAAAGCGTCAACTTCAATACCGCGTTCAACGAGTATTTCAAGCCGGTGATGACCCTCAAGCACAGTACCGTCTGGACGAGCCTTGAGCGATCCGTCTCGTCCGGGCTGCAATGAGTCTATTACTTGCCTGTCCGACAACTTTCGGAATTTGTCGAGCTTAGTCTGATTCAAGGTTTCGTCGGAATGGAGCTGCTTTAACGGTGCCTGACTCACTTCTTCTGTTCTCGTCCTTATTCGGTCGAAACAGAATTTCACACAATCCCGGCAGCTACTCCCACCTGCGCCGGACGCTCTTCAGACTTCTGCTGACGATAGCCACTCTGCCGATAACTGCCCACGGGATCAATCGCGCCGCCCGAACGCTGGCGAGCCACCGCTAGGATCGGCGCTACGTCGGTTGTGAAAGCCTGCTTCAACGTCGCAAGCGCCATCAACGCGTCGCACTTCTCCTGCGCTTCGTTCAATGCGTCGCGGTCAACTAGATGCGCTTGAACGTAAGCGCGAGTTAGCTCGACCGCGCTCATCATCAGCGACTCGATCGGATCGGTCACGTTGTGCGATTGATCGAGCATGTAAGACGGATTGAAGTTCGCCGTCTTGCTCAACTCGGCATCAACAAGCTCGTTGAAGATCAGGAAGAGCTGGAACGGCTT
>DATFWM010000442.1:0-2278 GCA_035259295.1 Blastocatellia bacterium
AAATCGGCGATTGATAAACAGGTATTGGGCGTCGCGCGAGGAGCGTTGTTCCTGAGGATTCGAGACGAAGCCTGTGACTTGAAGTCCATTCGCCTCGTTATTGACTTCGACCAGCTTGTCCAACAGCCCGCCGCCGAGCACCTGATAGGCTCGTTCCTTCAACGATCGCGCCGGCACCACACGAATCACATCGCGCCCGTTGTTGACCAGCAGAAAGGAGAGCTGCGGATTGGCCAGCGCGTAGTGCTGAACGAGATTGGTGATGTGAAAGCTCTCAGTCGCATCGCTCTTCAAAAACTTGCGGCGTGCGGGGAGATTGAAGAAGAGGTCGCGCACTTCAACTTCGGCGCCTCCAGGCCATGCGATGTCGCGGACGGCGATCAGCTTGCCGCCGTTAAACTCTACCTCGGTGCCTTCAGTGTCCGAGGCAGTTTTAGTTCGAAGGAACAAACGAGAGACCGATGCAATCGACGGCAGCGCTTCGCCTCGAAAACCGAGTGTAGTGATGGCTTCGAGATCATCAGCGGAACGAAGCTTAGACGTCGCGTGACGTTCGAAAGCGACGATAGCATCGTCGCGAGTCATCCCCTCGCCGTCGTCGAGCACGCGGATCAGCCGCTTACCGCCCGACTCGACTTCGATGTTGACCGAGCGCGCGCCGGCATCGAGCGCATTTTCGAGCAGTTCCTTCACCACCGAAGAAGGTCTTTCGACTACTTCCCCTGCGGCGATTTTGTTGGCGAGGGAATCTGGCAGTACTTTGATCTTTGACATTGGCGTGAAATCTTATCGCAGGCAATAGTGAATGACTACTGCCCTCACTGCCGCCTCTTGCTTAAACGAACACCCTTTTGATATCACTAGCCCGCTATGATCAGACACATTGTCTTTTTCAAATTCAAACCGGAAGCCGGCCCGGCGGAACGCCAGGCGATTCTCAAGGAGTTGCGCGCGTTGCCCGACAAGATTGATGTCATCCGCTCTTTCGAGGTCGGCGAGGACATCATGCGTTCGCCTCGCGCGTGGGACATGGCAGAAATCGCGAGCTACGATGACCTTGCGGCGCTTGAAATTTATACGCGCCACCCTGCGCACGTTGAGGTCGTTTTGAAACTGCGAGAAGTCTGCGAGGCAGTCGGTTCGGTTGACTACGAATATTGATCTAAGGCGTGGACGTGTGGTCGTGCACGATCTTCCAGCCGTTAGCAAATTTCCTGAACGTCAAGGTGAACAGCCCGCTTGGCTCGCTGCTGCTCATTTTTAGATGGAAGCTCCCGCGAACAAACGCCGCGCTCGGGCCAAGCAGTTCAATCTTCAAGTCTCTAAATTCCAGGCGACCCATTTCATTGCCTGCACTCTGATAACGGTTGCGATATCGCTTGAGCGTGGTCTCCCAACCGGACACGACAGTGCCCCCCGAATAAAAAGTCAGGTCTGGCGAATTCCAGTACCCCTGCATGAACGCTTCAAGGTCTTGACGATTCCATGCCTCAACCTGGCGATCCAGCACCATCCGGATCTCTTGCACCGCGCGCGGCTCAGCTTGCTTCTTCTGCTTCGCCTGCACGGCTGCGGACATCATCACTACCGAGATGAGCAAAGTCGCCGTCGGCACTTTTACAGCTCGGGTCATTGGATCTCCCATTCCAGGCGCTCAGGTATCGACTTTGCAACGCTCTCCTCCGCGCAAAGACCCCGACTAAAGTCGGTACTCTAAACACCTGATATTTGTCGAGCATCGATCAGCCGGATAGAATCTCTCTTCCAGATGACACCAGAACGAGAACCGGCAAGCGGCAGTTGCGCTGTGTGCGGCTCAACATCCGCGCGCGAACTCTACACCGCCCGAGACCGCCTGAGCAACACTGACGAGTCTTTCACCATTGCTCAATGCTCAGGGTGCGGCGTTTTGAGGACGCTACCCGAAATGACCGACGCGGAGCTTGCCCGTTACTATCCCGATGACTACTGGGGCAATGCCGACGAGCCTTCTCAGAAATGGATTGAGTCTTCTCAGTCTGAGAAGACCCGATTCCTGAATGATCTGTTCTGCGGAAGCGCTTTGTCACAAATTAGCATTCTCGACGTGGGTTGTGGAGCTGGCTTCTTCCTCCGCGCACTGAACTCGAAAAAGTGGGATCCCTACGGAGTAGAAATAAGCCAGTCAGCGGCGAAAGTCGCTGAGCGGGCATTGGGAGGCGGTCATGTTTTCGCCGGCGGGCTCATCGACGGCGCCTGGCCAGACTCCAAGTTCGATGTCGTAACCTTGTGGTCGGCG
>DATFWM010000443.1:0-5799 GCA_035259295.1 Blastocatellia bacterium
ACGACGCCAACCTTGATCATCTCGCTGCTCCCCGACTTGACCCGATCACGATCGCTACCTAGACTGACAAATCAAAGATACATCGAACGAAGGCCCGTCAAGCCTTGCAAGCACAATCGTCAATCAACGAATCAAAGATAATAGTGGAACCCCAACACGCTGCCAACCGGTCTAGTGCCTTGATAGCAATTCTGGCCGCGTCGGCATTCGCTTTTTTTTTCGGCTTGGGGCGGCTGGGATTTCTTGGCCCGGACGAGCCGCGTTACGCAGAAGTCGCGCGCGAGATGTTTGTGAGTGGCGACTACATTTCGACCCGCCTCTGTGGCTGTCTGTGGTTCGAAAAGCCCGCGCTTCTCTACTGGCTCTCTGCAATTGGTTATCGTTTTTTCGGCGTTAATGAGCTGGCTGCGCGATTACCATCCGCTGTTGCGGCATTGATGACCGTCTTAGTTCTGTACGGTACATTGCATCGTTTTCGCTTTGGGCGCCTAGCAGCTTCAGCGTCGCTGGTGTTGGCCACGAGTGGAATCTTCATCGCCTACGCGCATGTTGCGGTGCCCGACATGATCCTAACCGCAGCCACGACCGCGGCTTTGCTTGCAGCGTATGCTGCGAGCACGGCGACGGGCCGCGCGCGGCCAGCGTACTGGGCGGCGTCCTTCGGGTTCATGGGTCTGGGTGTGTTGGCCAAAGGACTTGTCGGTATCGTCTTAGTTCTTGCGATAATCGCCGCTTACTTTCTCCTGACCAAACAATTGAAACAAGTCCGGTCGCGTGACTTGGTTTTGGGGCTTGCCGTCTTTCTTGTAGTCGCGGCAAGCTGGTACGCGCCGGTTACGATGAAGCATGGTTGGTCTTTCATTGAAGAGTTTTTCATAAGGCATCACTTTCAGCGTTACACGAGCAATGAGTTCGGCCACCCGCAACCGATCTATTTTTTCCCGCTTGTTGCATTAGCTGGCGCCGCGCCGTGGACCTTCTTGCTAGTTCCCGCCATCGCGCGAGTGCGATCTTTGAGGCTGCGTGACAATGCTCGAGACTCGCTGCTTGCCCTCGCGTGGATTTGGGTGGCAGTGCCGCTGATTTTCTTCTCGTTCTCTGAGTCTAAGCTTCCCGGCTACATCGTGCCTATCTCGCCTGCGCTGGCTGTGATCATTGGAGTTGAAATAGAGAGTTTCTGGCGCGGGGATCGAAGGCGCACGCTTAATGCAGCGCTGTGGCTGACCGCTCTAACAGTGATCGGCATGAGCGTCGCATTGGTCGTCTATTCGCGCCGCGAGGCGCCGGACATCAGCGGCTATCCGGTTACGCTCGAGTACTTGCCTCTGGCGATTGCAGTCGGTTCGATCGTTGCGCTGGCCGCAAATCGGCGCCGTGCCTTCGTCGCAGGCGCGGCTGGTGTTGTAACGGCGATCATACTCTCCTCGGTGATTCTGTTATTTCCCCCGCTCAGCGACGAGGTGAGCATGAAGTCACTCTCACTCGAAGCCGCCGCCGCGCTCAGACCCGGCGAGAAAATCGGATTCTATCTCAAGAAGGAGTTCGCGCCCGTCTTCTATGCCGAAGGGCGAGTTCTATGCGAACCCAGGAGAGGCGGGACGTTCTACGCGCTGCACGAGCAGATGCTGTACGAAGCGCTCGAGACCGAGAAGAGCATGATTGTTATTACCAAGCCGAATTGGGTTGAAGGGCTGAAATCCGATCCTAGGTTCTCAACGGAGTTGATCGCAGCCCAGGGCGACTCGCTTGCATTTAGAGTCGCACTGAAGTGATCCGTGATTCGCGATCCGTGTCTGACACGAATCACGGATCACGAATCACTTCGGTGGCGCAACCGGGATCGCTTCTTTGAAGAAAGCTACAACGCGTGTGTCGTATTCTGACGAGGCTTTATCGTAGAGCCGATCGAGCCGCGACCGCTCGACTTCCACGAGCTGCTTGTTCTCTTTAGCAGTGCCGTACATGTCTCGCGTCATCGTGGTGAGCCCGGCGCCGTTCTTCGCCGTTATGAAAAGCAGTTTTCGTCCGGAAGCCATCGCCAACGAATCCACCGCCGTGGCCGAGTCCTCGCGTCTCATCAGATAGAGCTGCATCCCAAGCTCGATAATACCGTTTGTCCACTTCGAGTCGACCAGTCGGTTCGCGAGGTTGCTGTCGCTGCCTATCATTTCCTTCAATTGATAATTGACGAAATGAGAAACGTCAGGATAGACAGAATCCACTGCCACAGCCTTTATCATCGGGTCTTGTCTTGACGCCACCAGCGACACGTAGCCACCCAGATCAACGCCGTACAGACCCACGCGCCCGTCCAAAAGCGCCTCGCCTTTGTCGTTCGTACGGCCTCGGAGGAAATTGAGCGCTGAAAGCAAATCGTCGAGCTCATAGCTGCCGAGTCCCGACCACTTGACCGGGCTCTCGCCGTGCCCGCGCAGATCGTAAAGCAAGACGTGGTAACCTGCCTTCCATAATTCGAACGAGAGCGTGAGCAACTCCGATCGATTTGATCCGTAGCCGTGACTCAGTATGATCGCAGGCGCCGCCTTGCCGCGGCTCAACAGCCAGCCGACAGTTTGAGTTGAGTCAGAGTTTTTCCATTTTTCCTCGAACCACATCGGCTTCTGGAGGATGACTTGGAAGTCTCGCGGTGAGCCGTAAATCTGCGTGCGAGGCGGGTGAGTCAATCGGTGAATGAGATAGAAATCCAATGCGCCGATCCCTACAGCGAACACAAGGACAGCAGGAATAAATACCCAGAGAATCCGCTTGAGCGTGACGCGAGTTTTTTTGGATACCACAGACATTTGAGACCCAGACGGAGCGGCTTTAACAAGCGAGGGCAGCGAGAGCTACACGGGCGAGTATACGACAGACTGTAAGACTTTCAAGAGTTATCTAACCCTGATGTTTAGTGCTGGCATTGCGAATGGCTTCAATAACCTCATCATCGCCGGGGCGGAAGATCGGGAGAACAGACTTGCGGTAACTAATAACTCCCTTCGGATCGATCACGATGACGGCTCGTTGTGAGCCGCCTAGCAGTGACTTCACGTCGTACAATCTGGTCACCTCGCCAAGTTCGTCGGCAAGCAGGCGCTGAGGCAAACCGTGATGCTCGGCGAATTGTTTGTGAGACTCAACTGTTCCAACTGAAATCGCAACAACCTCCGCTCCGGTGGTCTGATAATCAGTCCACCGGTCGCGCATGCTGCACATTTGCTTAGTGCATACCGGCGTCTCGTCCTTCGGGTAGAACACAAGCGCGACCACTTTGCCGTGGTGATCCGACAATCGCCACTTGTTCCCGCCCGCGTCTTTCAACTCGAAGTCCGGAGCAATTCTCCCAACTTGGCTGCCAGTCGTCTGATCGCGCTTCTCCGTGGTCATTATTCTCCGCTTTTAATTCCCTCACGACTTTATCAGCATTTTCTCATTTTTTGCGATCTTACAGTGAATTATCATCAAACCGACGCAACAATCTAGCGCGACGAAAGCACGTCATTATGAGCACAAACGCGCCAACTGGTTACACCCGCACTGCTGCGGTAGGGTTCATTCTGATCGTGACTCCATTATTGTTCGTCTGTGCAGCGGTGCTCAGGTACGGGTTCAACTTCGGCCTGCTGTTCGATCCGTTTGAGCGATTGCTTTCCGATCCCGGGCGGCTCGCCGTATTCAACATCATCTCGCCAGTCTTATTTCTGGGCGCCTTGCTCCTTGCGATCGTGCTTAACTTGCGCGCAATAGCCAGGCTTCGAATGACAAGGGACCAAGGCCATTTCATCGCCACGATCAGGTTCACGCCCAAGCTTCCTAACATCGGCATCATCGCGCTGAGCGCCATGCTAATTGCGACGATTGTGATTTACGCCTTCTTGGAAAACTTCACGCGTCCTCGCTAGAAGGATGCTGCAACACCTTAGCCGAGAAGCTCAAACAGGCTTGATCCCATTAATCGCGTTCATCTGTCCGTAAAAGGCTTAGATCACCGAGACGTCTTGTCGGGTCCGAGCGCGCCGTGCTTGCGAAGAATCTCTACAGTGCGGTCGAGCGGCAAAGCTTCAACCGTGTGGCCGCGAGCCGTCGTCGTCGTGGCTCGAAACAGCGAATTGTAGATAGCTTCTTCGGTTGCTTCGATCACCGCCAAAAACAGCGGGGACATCGCGTCATTGGATAACAACTTCGCTTCTCGCGGGGCGTATTGATTGGCCGACTCGGCGCGAGCCCGGCTCCTTACTTCGGCCGCGGACGAAAAAGCTATCGCATAATCGCCGCTGCCGTTGCTTGCAGCCGAGCCGGTTCGAGCCAGTCCCATTATCGACCGCGCAGCCATCCTCCTGAGATTTCTGGAGTCGACCGGCGCGTCAGTCGCGATGACTATTATCACCGATCCATCAGCGCTATCAGACCCGCCGCCGGTTTTGTTGTCCTTGCCTCGATCGAGTTCCTGCTTGAGATAATAACGCCCCAATTCCTGGCCGACCGGCGCGCCAGCTATCGTCAACACTCCGCCGTAGTTCGTCTGCACGAGCACGCCGACTGTGTAACCGCCGAGCGCGACGGGCAGCTTTCGCGACGATGTGCCGATGCCTCCCTTGAATCCGAACGCAACCGTTCCCGTTCCCGCGCCCACCGCGCCTTCTTCGACCGCGCCGCCCTTCGCGTTCTTAATCGCAGCCAGAACGTCATCGCGAGTGATGTGACGTCCGCGAATGTCATTCAAGTAACCGTCATTGGTTTCAGCTACAAGCGGGTTGACGGATTGAACATCCTCGTTTCCCGGAAGCGCGAGCACGTAATCCAACACGGCATCGGCGACGCGCGGCACGCTGAGGGTCGACGTGAGCACGATCGGAGTTTCGATCTCGCCCAGTTCGTTGACTTGAGTCGAGCCGGCGAGCTTGCCGAACGCGTTGCCGATAAAAACCGCGCCCGGAACTTTCTCGCGGAACAAGTTTCCCGCGTGCGGCAAGATGGCCGTGACGCCGGTTCGAATGTTGTCACCGCGAACGATTGTCGTGTGTCCCACCTGAACGCCGGCAACATCGGTTATGGAGTTAAGCGCGCCGGTTGGAAGCACGCCGATCTTCAAGCCAATTTCTCGGGCGCGAGGTCGTTGGTTTTTTTGCATTGCGATTGCAGAGCAGCAGGCGCAGAGGGTGATGGCAATCAACGTCCGATACACTTCAGTTTGTCGCGGATGCCGCACAAAGCGTTTCAGAAAGCCTGCGACAAACTGAAGTTTATCGGACATCGCGATGTGCCTCAAAAATTACTAGTGATTTTCGGCCCCCCATGATTTATCATCTCCCAGCTGTCACTTCAATCCCCGAGTTCCGCTCCCGATTTAGTTTCGCGATCTGGCCCAATCTGCGGAGGCAGGCAGGATGCTCCAATACTCCCTCGACTCGATAACCGAAACCGCACTCATCAACGAAGGGTTACTCACGAAGGAGCAGCTTTCAAAAGCGCGCAGAATCACAGAACACCTCGGCGGGCAAAAGACGTTGGGCGACGTGTTGCTCGAGATGAACTGGATAAGCCGTTCGCGACTGGATGATTTCGTTCGCCAACATCGCAGCCGGCTCAGCATAAGCGACATTCTGATCGCACGTCGACTGGTCACCGAACACGACGTCATCACCGCACGCGAAATTCAACGCAAGTCGGGCGCTAAGCCCAAACGCCTGGGCGAGACGCTGGTAGAGATGGGACTGATCGAAGAGCGTCACATCGTCGAGGCGCTCGCCGAAAAATTCAATCTGCCGATCCTCGACCCCGACATAACCGAGATCGACG
>DATFWM010000444.1:0-3843 GCA_035259295.1 Blastocatellia bacterium
CATCCGTGCTGGGTCGCGAAGCGCGCGCGGTGCTCGCGCGACTTGAAGCCCAGCTCAGGAGCCGTCCGGTTGACGTGCCGATCAGGGCAGCGAGCACGGCAGAAGCCTCAACTTGGACGCCCAGGCTCACGAACGTTCGCAACTACAGTGGACCCGACTACGCTCGCGTAGTCATAGATCTCTCCGTGCAGACTCGTTACGCCGAGCGGCGTGCCGGCAATCGATTGAGCATTCAGTTGAGCGATGCGGCGATCTCTTCTTCGCTCGGCGGACGACGCTTCCTTGTGAGCGAGGGCAGCTTACTCAAGAGGATTACCGCGTTTGACTCGGGAATCAATTCAGCAAGGGCCGGCGGCGTTCAGCTCGATATTGAGGTTGGCTCGCTGTCGTCCTATTCGGTGGTTCGCCTCACTGACCCCGAACGTCTAGTGATCGACATCCATTCAGGGGGGACGACTCGCGAACGGTCTTCGCCGCCGCCGCTTCGGTCGATTGCCGGCGGCGTAAACTATGAGTTGCGCAACAGATCCCCGCGAACCAGACCGCTCGCTGACGCGACCAGCAACGCTTACAAGACGCTTCCTGAAATCGCTGAACCGATCGTGCCATTTTCGCCGAACGACTCTCGCAACGGCGCCAACGCGTCGGCGGCCACCCAAGAGTTGGCAGCCAAGATTGATGCTAGAGCTGCACAGTCGCCGATCAAGCGAATCGTAATCGACCCCGGCCACGGCGGTCACGACACCGGCACAATCAGCGCGAGCGGAATGCGCGAGAAGGATTTGGTGCTGGACGTAGCACATCGGTTGAAGGCTTATATAAAACGCAACTACCCTGACGTTGAAGTGATAATGACCCGCGATTCGGATCGATTCGTCGCCCTCGAGGAGCGAACGGCGATCGCCAATTCACGCCACGCTGATCTGTTCATATCGATTCACGCGAACGCAAGCCCGTCGCGCGTGGCTTCAGGCGTGGAAACATTCTTTCTGAGTCCTGACCGCGCGCCTGCTGAAGATCTGCAAGCGGCCGCTCGCGAAAATGCCAGGCTTGCAAGCGAGAAGGCGGCCGATAAGCCGGAGCCGATGTTCGCAAGGGTAACGGTCGGCAATCACGTAGCCGAATCGCGCGAGCTTGCTCGTTATATTCAAGCGGGACTGGTGCGGGGCATCGGCGCAGAGTCTCCTCGCACGGCGATGAATCGCGGAGTTAAGCACGCGCCGTTCGTGGTGCTGTTGGGTGCAGCGATGCCGAGCGTGCTTGCGGAAGTTTCCTTCCTCTCAAATCCCAAAGACGAAGCTTTGCTGCAGACGGGCCAGTTTCGCGAACGAGTCGCCGCCTCGCTTTTTGCCGGATTGAACGCTTACCTTAAAAAGAATCGCGCTGTGGAATCTAAGGGCAAATGATCGCTACTCACTGAGACGATCTAAAGTTCCGGCTCGACCCTCTTAAAAACTCAGAATACATTTGCAAGCGAGCTGCCCATCGCGTCCGGAAGACATCAACAACTCTTGACCTTGTAAGGTTCAAATTGTGAGGACAGGCTGCTCGTAACTGACACCGGTGATATTATCAAGGCTCGAGCCGTGTGTGTGGGCGGATAGCTTTTCAGAGGGTGAAACCGATGCTCAATAGATTCTTGATAGCGGTGTCACTGGGAATAGTCACGTGCTCTACCTGTATGTCCGCACGCGCCGGGCGAATTACTATAAGCGACGCCCCAGAAACTAACGTGAAAGTACGCCCACCTGCGCGAGTTCCTTTCGAGCTTTATCTCAATAGCCTCATCTTTCTCCAGGCAAGGGTGAATGGCTCGGAGCCGATGTGGTTTGTGCTCGATAGCGCGTCAACATTCTCATTTCTCGACGCCGGCAAAGCAGAAGCTCTCGGAATAAAGGCCGAGAATCGAGACTCGATTACGGGGAGCGGAGGTGGCTCAATCGAGATCGCATTTGGCAAAGGGGCCTCTTTAGATATTTCCGGAGTGAAGCTAACAGATCAAACCTTTGCCATCACGCAGTGGAGGAATAAATATGACCGCAATGTCGTCGGCATGATTGGCGCGCCATTCTTCAAACAGTTTGTTGTCGAGATCGATTACCAGGCGAAGAATCTCACGCTCCACAATCCACAAACTTACACGTACACTGGCAAGGGTTCGAGTCTCCCCTTGGAGTTCTCCGAAGAAATTCCAGCGGTGCGAGTTGGAATGACGTTTCGCACAGGCTCTTCATCAGAGGCGAAGCTCGACTTGGACACGGGGGCAGGACAGACAATTATCTTGAACACAGCCTTCGTCGAATCGCACAAATTGCTCTCATCAACCGAAGGGATGCTCAAGTTCGAAGCTGGATCGCTGGCTGGTAAAGTGTCCTACTTCACCGGTCGATCGAAGACGGTCACACTGGGCGGCTTCGCGCTTGAAAGTGTGTTGACCAACTTTTCGGGACAAGGCGGAATGAAGGTCAGAGCGGGAATAGACGGAGTAATCGGCAACTGGCTGTTGAAAAGGTTCAGGGTGATTCTGGACTGCTCGCACAGGCGAATGATTCTTGAACCGTCCGATCTTTTCCCTGTAGCGACTGATTTTGAAATGACAGGGTTGAGCCTCGTGCGCGAAGGAGCTCAGTTCAAGATTGATCATGTTTTTCGCGGCTCACTCGCCGAGGGTGCGGGATTACACGCGGGGGATGTGCTTGTCGCGATCGATAATCGTTCGGCATCGCAGATGAATCTCATTCAGTTGCGTCAGATGTTCAAGCAAGACGGGAGCAAGCTCGCCTTGACGATCAAGCGCGGCGCCGAGACTTTGTGGGTTACGTTGCACATGCTTGAAATACGATAACCAGATAGTATAAGGGAGCGAACGGCAGGAGCTGGCCCTAACCGCTACCATTCCTTATTTTCCTTTAACAACCATTGAAATCAATCCGTGAATTCTGTTAGTCTGTAAATTTGTGTGCCAAGCGCGATTCGCGTCATGGCGCGATCACTTTTGAAAGGAGACCAGAGCAATGGCAAGAAGAGGATCAGGGCGCGCGGTCCGCTTGAACTGCCCGAAGTGCTTCAGTGCGTTTACTGTGGTCGCTTATCTCTCACAGGGGATAATGGCCAACGATTACTGGAAGCAGAGAGCAGAAGAGCACGATTGCGCCGCGCACGAGAAGATGCTTGCAGCAGCGCGTTCATCGGACGGAACCAAGAACCCGCTCAAGGCCTCAAAAGCTGCCGCCCGCGGCAAGCAATAATAAGATTGACTGTTTCAAGGGCCGGCAAACGCCGGCCCTTCCTTAATTCCAAACACAATTCCAGACGCAAAAGGCCAGCTACTTGCGGGGTCGAGTTCCAACTTCGAGCTGAACCAGCGCGGATGCCTGCAACGTTACGGACGCAGTTGTGAATATCGGATCAGTGCTGTAGTCGCGCGCGGGCGCTTCAGCCCCTTGCGTGTGGCGGCCCGCGTGATACGAGCTGCGCACCAGCGGTCCGGCTTCGACATAGCGGAAGCCCATCGCAAGAGCTTCAGATTTCAAGTAACCGAATTCGTCTGGCGAGTAGTATTTCTCGATCGGTATGTGCTTCGGCGTGGGCGCCAGATACTGGCCCACCGTTAGAATGTCGCAGCCTGTGCCGGCTATGTCGCGAAACGCTGCCAGCAGTTCGTCGACCTTCTCACCCAGCCCAACCATTAATCCGGATTTTGTCAGGAGCGGCTGTTCGGATTTTCGCGCGTGAGCGCGGCGAAGCAACTCGAGCGACTGTTCGTACTTCGCGTCGGGGCGCACTCGCTTGTACAAGCGACAAACCGTCTCAGTGTTGTGATTCAGCACGTCTGGGCGAGCT
>DATFWM010000445.1:0-4649 GCA_035259295.1 Blastocatellia bacterium
CCGAACGCTGAAGCCATTACAAGGATGATGTCTTCCTTCACCGCGCGAAGTGAACCGTAATCAAGGCCGAGCTTGTTCATAACGCCAAGCGGCAGATTAACGACAATGATGTCGGCGCTGTGAACGAGCCGGCGTATGACCTCTGGAGCTTGCAAATGATTGAGGTCGAGCGTGATGCCGCGCTTGTTGCGATTGCAATTGAGAAACAAGCCGCCTTCGCCGCTGTCGGTGACTGGCCCAAGTTTGCGATCTTCGCCGCCTTCGCGGCGCTCGACGCGTATGACATCGGCGCCAAAGTCCGCCAGCAACATCGCGCAATAAGGCCCCGCGATGAAGCGCCCGAAATCGATCACTCGAATTCCTTCAAGCGGTCTCGCCATAGCGCAGTAGCCTACAGTCTGTAGAAGTCTATTTTCAACGTTCGTAGTACCGCATTCATGCGGAAGTTCGTAAACTTGCGGAGAGAACCTCTTACGAACTTCCGCATGAATGCGGTACTACCAACTCTCTTTAAGCGAGTTGACGAAGTCAATCAAAACTGAGTTGAACTTGTCGGGCCGTTCGAGGTTCGACAGATGACCCGCGCCGTCGATGACCTCCAGTCGCGCGCCTCGGATTCCGCTGCGCAAACCCTCGGCTTCCGCGACCGGGGTGAGCGTGTCCTCATCGCCAACTATTATCAAGGTGGGAAAATCTATCCCGGCGAGTATGTAAGTTGAATCTCGACGTTCGGCCATGCCTCGCTGCGCTCCGGCAATCCCTTTCGGTGAGTTGGCCTCGATCATCTTCCGGACTCGCTCGACAACCGCGGGCCGCCTCTCGAGAGTTGTGCGGCCCACCAGCAACTGGATCATGTCATCTGCGATCGCGCGCGCGCCGTCTCGCTCCGCTTTTTCGGCAGACTTGAGCCGGCGTTCGCGCGCAGCGTGCGTATCCGCACCCGCGCGTGTATCTGCGAGCACCAACGCCCCGACGACATCGGGATAGTTTCGATATAACGCGAGTGAGACATAGCCGCCCATTGACAGCCCCACCAACACGGCGCGGTCGATTTCAAGCACAGTCATCAAACCGCGAACGTCAGCCGCCATCTGATCCATGGTGTAAGACCCCGGCGGCGCGTCGGTCTTGCCGAATCCGCGAAGGTCGAGCGTTATCGCACGAGAATGGGTTCGCAACGCAGCCACCTGCTCGTCCCACATCGTTTGGTTGAGCGGGAACGCATGGATGAACAATACAGGAAGCCCCACGTCCTGGTCGCGATAGTCGACGTCAATGCCGTTTACTTGCGTCTTCATCGTCGAACCTCATTGCAACACTCAGAGTGCTATTGAACCACACCTTCGAAGACATCGATCTCGCTTCCGCCATAAGTGACATAAACCCGATGAGTCAAAGGATCGACCGCGAGCGCGTGACCGCCTCGATGGGTGGGCGCATTTTCCAGAACCCGGTACTGGTCGGCCGAGTCTTGATGAATCACGGTCATCGTTCCCGAACCCTCGTTGGCCGTGTAGATGCGCGCGAGCGCCGGATCATACGCCGCGAAATCGACGCCTGAGCCGATCGGAAGCGTCGTGATTACTTTGCCGTCGTCTGCGTTCAGCACAACGAGCTTCTCGTTTCCACAAGCCGAGAACAACCGGTGATGCTCGGCGTCTAATGCTAAACCGGTAGGCTCGTGGCCGGGCGCGGTCTTGTAGCGAGCGACAACCGCACCTTGCTTCGGGTCGATAACTACGACTTCGCTCGTGTCCTCGAGGTTCTGATAAATGGTTCCTGTCTTTGGGTCTGCCTGGGCATATTCAGCCAAGCCGCCCAATGAGATTGTCCTCGATTTTTCGGTTGAAGGATCGATCAAGGTTACGCCCCGGCCTTCATGATTCGAAACACAAACGAGATGCGCCGCTTCATCGTAGATGATCGCGTCGGGGCCGTGTCCGCCGGGAATCTTGCGAAGCAGCTTGTTAGTTGACAGATCGATCACGCCGACTTTATCTTCGCCGCGATTGCTTGTGAAGCCCAGATGAAGCTCGGGCACGAGCGCGACGCTACAAACTCTCGTCAGGCCGCCGATCGACCCGACGACGGCATTGGTTTGGGTGTCGACGACCACGAGCTTGTTCTCCGTCCGATAGCCGGCATAGAGGCGATGAGTTTCGGCGGAGACGATCAGATAATCGGTAAACCCACCACTCCCCGGCAAGCGAATCGTGCCGATCAGCTTGACGGTCTTCGATGGCGCTAATTCAGAGGAAGGATTCGCTTCTTTCTCTGGTTGAGAGACCGCAACATTGTCGCTTGTGTGTGCGCGACACGACAGGATAATGATGCAGACGATGACGCCCAAAATCGCAAACAGCGATTTAACTCGCATACGGTGTCCTCCCTTGTACCGCGTAACGGTAGCCTCGCGATAGGAATCACGATTCGTCGGTCGCCGGTTGCACCGCAGAGCGGTCACCTGTCGCGATAGCCACTTGCGTCAATCATAATAGCGCCGGAATCGCGTATAGGTGGCCGCTAACGCGGTCCAGACCCATAATCATCGCATCTATCGACAGGCGACCGCTCCGCGGTCCCCCGCCACCACTGTTTGCTTAGAACCACGCGCGAGCTGCCGCGTAAGCCACGCCAGCGACCATCGCGCCGACTGCGACATACGCGATATCGGTCTTAAGAAGCACGATGACAAGAAATGCCACAGCGGCGATCACTATGCCAGGCAGACCGACGAGCGCTTCGGGCGCCAATTCGAGCGACACGACAAGGATGACTCCAACCACAGCCGCGCTGACGCCTGACAGAAACGCTTGCGCCGCGCGGTTGTCGCGAAGCTGCTCCACGTAGCGCGCGCCGGCAAGCACAAACACGAACGACGGAAGAAAGACGAATAACGTCGCGATCACTGCGCCGGCGACTCCACCGGCAATGTAGCCTACGAAAGCTCCGAACAGCATGAACGGCCCAGGCGTAGCCACGCTCAACGCGACGCCGTCGAGTAGCTGTCCCGCGCTCAGCCAGTGATACTGATCTACCGCACCCCGCTGCAAGAACACCAACGAAGCGTATGCTCCGCCGAAGCTGAACAGCCCGGTCTTCAACAACAGCCAGGCGATCTGCAGCAGGCGCGAATCGGCGAGTGTGAACCCGGCGAGCAGCCCCGCAAACATCGGCATTGTCGCGGTTGGTCGGCGCAGCCGAGGCAAGCCTTCTTCAATCGCGAGATTCAGAAGGCCGGCCGCCAGCAAAATGAGCAGGAAGTTCACTCCCCCAAACCGCATCGCGACAAAAGCGCCGACCAGCAGCGCGGCCAAAACGTAATTCTTTATCGCAGCTCGTCCAAGCTTGATGACTCCGGCGGCGATGATTCCGAGCACGGCAGGTTTCAAGATGTAAAGCGCGTTGCCAACTTGCGGCAGCGAGCCATATGTCACGTAAAGTCGGCTCATTATGATCATCACCACAGCGCCCGGAATGATGAACGTCAGCCCGGCGGCGACTCCTGCGAGCACGCCGCGTTTGATGTAGCCGACGTAGATTGCGAGCTGCAACGCCTCGGGGCCGGGAAGCATATGGCAAAAGCCCATGATCTTTACGAAGCGATCTTCTGAAAGCCAGCGGCGCCGCTCGACCAGGTGATTGAACATCATGGAAATCTGCGCGACCGGTCCGCCGATGTTGATGAACCCGAGCATCAAGAAGTAAAAGAATACCTGTAGCCAGGTCGGTGAGCTGTCCTTCTCGGAGTCGCTCCCGCTATTCGTCTCTCTCATGCGTTAAGACCTGAAGAAAAGCTACTCGTTGACTTTCAGCACGGCGAGAAACGCTTCTTGTGGGATCTCAACTTTGCCGACGCGTTTCATTCGCTTCTTGCCTTCCTTCTGTTTTTCCAGCAGCTTGCGCTTTCGCGTGATGTCGCCGCCGTAGCACTTCGCCAGGACGTTCTTGCCAAGCGCCTTCACAGTTTCGCGAGCGATCACCTTGTTGCCGATTGCAGCTTGAATCGGAACTTCAAACAACTGCCGAGGGATGAGCTTTCGCATTCGCTCGACCAACGAGCGGCCCCGCGCATAGGCGAACTCTCGGTGAACTATCAATGACAGCGCGTCGACCGGCTCGCCCGCAACCAGAATGTCGAGCTTGACCAGATCGCCTTCGCGATAACCCGTCAACTCGTAATCAAACGACGCATAGCCGCGGGACAGCGACTTCATTCGATCGTAGAAATCCAGCATTATCTCCGCCAGCGGCAATTCATAAGTCAGCAGCACGCGCTTCTGAGTCATGTACTCGAAGCCGAGCTGCACGCCGCGCTTCTCTTCAAGCAACGCAAACAAGGGGCCAACGTATTCGTCGTTGCTCATTATCATCGCGCGGATGATCGGCTCTTCAATCGTCGCGATTCGACCCGGATCGGGCAGCTTCGCCGGGCTGTCGATCTCCATCGTCTCACCGGCGCTCGTCGTCACTCGATAGCGAACGTTAGGCGCGGTCGTTATCAATTCGAGATCGAACTCGCGCTCAAGCCGTTCCTGGACTATTTCCATGTGAAGCAATCCCAGAAACCCGCAGCGGAATCCGAACCCCAACGCCGCCGACGACTCCGGTTCATAGAAGAACGACGAGTCGTTCAACCGCAGCTTGTC
>DATFWM010000446.1:0-3079 GCA_035259295.1 Blastocatellia bacterium
ATCCCGACGATCCTTGTAACCGCATATGCCGATGAAGCTGTCAGGGATCGCGCTCTGAGGGATGGAGTGGTTTGCTATCTTAGCAAACCGGTCGATGACGAGGATCTCGAGCGATGCCTTCGTTCGGCTCTGAGTGGGCGGGTTAATTGAAGGTCACGCGGCCTCTTGTGCGGCCGGCAGGGTGAACTGAAACACCGCGCCGCGGGGTTCATTCGCCTCCGCCCACAGCCGACCCCCGTGGCCATTGATGATGGACCGGCAGATCGCCAGCCCCATACCAACACCGCTGGTCTTTGTGGTGTAGAAGGGCTCGAAGATGCGGTCGACCTTCTCCGGATCAATTCCCGGCCCCGAATCTCGCACTTGAACGAGCACGCCGCCGTCAGCTTGATCTTGTTCAACCCTGATCGATAGTTTTCTCGTTGTATTCTCATCCGAGCTCATGGCGTCGACAGCATTGAGGATCAAGTTCACGACAACTTGTTGCAGTTGAACGCGATCGCCCTGAACCGGAATCACCTCATTTATCAGGTCGGTGTTGATAGCAATTCTATTCCTCGCGATTGCACTATGAACCATGGCAATCGCCTCGCGGACGGCCTCATTGAGATCGAAAGCTTCCCGTCGCGGAGGCGCCTTCTTGATGTGATCGCGCACGCGGCCGACGATATCCTTGGCTCGGTCGGCATCCTTGACCACACAACTTAGCGCTTCCCTCACCTCATCTAGATTTGGTGGGTTCATCTCCAGAAAGCGCATCCCTGCACGGGCATTGTTGCGCGCTGTAGCGATGGGATGCAGGACTTCGTGGGACAGCGAGGCAGCCAATTCTCCCATCGTGCTTACGCGATTGATGTGGGCGAAATCCGACTGCATCTGCTGCAGGCGTGCCTGCGCTTGTGTGCGATCCTCGATGTCCGTCAGCAGAACATACCAGCGGACAATGCGGCCGGTATCATCGCGAATTGGGACGAAGCGGGCCTCAAACCATCGAAATTCGCCGTCGACGCGTTTCAGACGTGTTTCGTAATGGAAGGGAATACCGGCGGCTATCGATTGCCTAAAAATTTCGAGGATACGGGGAAGGTCTTCAGGATGTACGATATTAATTGTTCCCCAGTTCTTCAACTCTTCCGCCGACCGGCCAAAATACTCAAGCACTTGGCGATTGACGGTTTCGAGTTCACCATTCGGAGCCGCCACCGCAACAAGACCGGCTATTCCGTCAATAACCGAGCGCAAATTCTTCTCGCTTTCACGCAGCGCCTCTTCCGCGCGTTTGCGTTCGTCAATGTCAATGAGGAGGTTGTACCACCGGACGATGCGATCGTTCGCATCCCGAAGCGGAAATCCGCGATTCTGAAGCCAGCGATAGACGCCATCAAAGCGTCGAGCCCGAAATTCGACCTCGAAGGGCTCGCCCGACGCGATAGACGCGGTAACGACTTCGAGGACGCGTGGAATATCTTCAGGATGAACCGGCGCGCGCTCTTTTAACTCCTCCAGCGTCTTGCCGTAATACTCTAGTATCTGGCGATTGACGGCCTCGATCTTGCCGCTTGGGTCCAGTATCCCAACGAGGCCGGGTATGCTATCAACGATCAAGCGCGCCTCGCGTTCGCTTTCACGCAGTGCTTGTTCCGTCTGCTTGCGCTCGGTCAAATCGAGCACGAACGCAACGCCTTCGTTGCTGCTTTCTTCGAACAGCGCGCCGCCAATCAGCACCGGCACGCGGCTGCCGTCCTTACGGAAGAATTCCTTCTCGAACGGCTGAAAGGTCCCGGTAGAGCGCAGTTCCACCACCGCGCGTTCGTCCTGCTCGCGCCACTCGGCTGGTGTCAGATCGGTCCACCGCAGGCGACCCGTCACGACATCTTCACGGCTGTATTGCAGCAAGTGCAGGAACGCTTCATTCGCCTCGACGATAGCGCCTTCGAGATTCCAAATGCAGATACCCAAAACGTTGGCGTCGACCAAACGCCGGATCTTCGCTTCGCGATTTGCAAGAGCCCGATAAAGTCCAACATTCTCGAGCGAGATTGCCCCTTGCGTCGCAAGCACCTTCAGCACAGTGAGGCGATCAGGCGTGAAAACCTGCGTTGTCAGATTGTTTTCAAAGTACAGAGTGCCGATGAATCTTCCCTGGTTAATCATTGGCAGACATAGAATGGAACGGGCGCGACGCTGAACAATGTAGGGATCGGCAGAAAACGAATTCTGAGCCGATGCATCATCGAGAACCACGGTCTCACCGGTGCGCAGCGTGTAACGAACAAGAGACTCCGGCAATGTGCCCGCCCCGGATGCATCATGCTCCCGTACGTGAACGGCTGCATCCTCTCCGTGCGCAGTTGCTTCCGCGTATATAAACAGCTCGTCACTTCGCGGGCAGATCAGGAGGCCTCGGTCAGCGCCAGCGTGCTTGATCGCCACACGCAAGAGCTTGTCGATGAGCTTTTCAAGCACTACCTCGCCGGAAAGTGCTTGCGAGATTTGGATCACGGTAGCGATATCGAGTTGTTCGACGGGTACTTCGATCGTGCCTGTTGGACCTGGCGCGCGCTCGTTCTGCCGCAGCTTCGGGTGAAGTTGATCGAGCTGCCGCACCTTGCCGTCGGCTCCCCAACGTAGGTAGCAGGAGCGAGCCTCCCGCAGATAAGTGTTTGCGATCGTCTCGAAGCCGCGCGCGCCGTAAAAGCGGGCGGCCAGCTCGTTGGCGAGGGCCTCGTTTTGGACGAAGTTATTCGCCTGAGCTGACTTGATCGCCGCTTCGTATAGACGCTCCGCATCGAGTTCTCGGCCTTCGAGACGCGCAATCTCGGCGCCGACCAGCGCTGCACGATCCTTGAAGTTGTGCGGACAATTCGCTGCCAAGGCCCGTAGGTGCTGCTCGTGGGCGCCAAGCGCTTCTCGATGCTCGGCGTATGCCTCGGGGCCCAGGGATCCGCACAGGGCGGCGCGGCACAGGCCAGAATAAAAATGGGATTCGGCCTTCTCAAGGGGAAAGAGCGACAGCGCCGGGGATGTCGCGTACCATTTCTCCACCTTACCTGCTGCCTCGATTGCCAACGCGTAGTCG
>DATFWM010000447.1:0-2430 GCA_035259295.1 Blastocatellia bacterium
ACCGCAACCTGATTGGAGGGCAGATTGATATGTACGTTGAATACACAGGTACGGCCTTTACGGCGATTCTCAAGCACAAGCCGATCAGCGATGCGCGCGAGGTCTACGATCAGGTCAAGAGCGACTACGAGAAGCAATTCAACGTGGAATGGCTCACCCCGGTGGGCTTCAACAACACGTTCGCGATTCTGGTCCGCGGCGAGGACGCAAGGCGGTTAGGCCTTAAGACGATCTCGGATGTTTCGCGATACGCTCCGCAATGGCGCGCAGGATTCGGCCAGGATTTCATGTCGCGAGCGGATGGCTACCCCGGATTCGCGCGCACGTATGGGCTGAGGTTTGCGGAGGCGCCGCGCGAAATGGATTTATCGCTCAGCTACCAGGCGCTCGCCGGCGGTCAAGTTGATCTCATTGCCGGCAACTCCACCGATGGATTAATAGAGAAGCTCGGCCTTGTTCAGCTCGAAGACGACCGGCGGTATTTTCCGCCGTATGAAGCTGCGCCTCTGATTAGACGCGACACGCTCGACCGATACCCGCAACTTCGCGACGCGATCAACAGCCTTGCGGGAAAGATTACCAACGAGCAGATGCGAAAGCTGAACTACGCCGTTGACGGCGAGAGGCGCGATGTGAAGCAAGTCGTGCGAGAATTCAGAGATTCCATGGGGGTGACGCGTTGATATTGACAAAGAGGACTTCTGGCTAGTCTTACTTACCGCGTTGAGCGGGTATGTCAGGGGGAGCGTCAACGCGCACTCGACAGCCGAACCTCGGGCGAGCCAGCTCCGCGGGTACTGATCACCTCGATTCGGCGCTTCGTTGCGCAACTGCCTCAAGGCCCCACAGCAACCCGATCTTTGAAGAGCGAATGATCGACGAGAAGGAGTTGGAAGGTCTACTTTCCTGCTGATCGTCGGGGCTTTTGTCGCCGGTCGGCCCGACGTGTCGAAAGCACGCCGCGTCCCGTCCCGCGTTCAATGTCACGCCTTTCACCCGAACGACGATCAAGCGTAGATCGCCGCTGCTTTCCATTAGGCGAACCGACAATCCTCTTTTCCATAAGCAAACCGGGCACGTCAGGCTCGAAGGATCATCAAATTGCCGAACCGCCCGATGACCCTTCGCCGCTTGAAGCTTCGTGCTTCACCGCGAAGGCTCCTTCCGCGGACGCTGGGGCGCCTTCAGTAGCGGCGGCTGTTGGAGCGGTGGCTGTCCCGGGGCTCTCGGTAAAAAACTCTTTCAGTTCCTTGCCCGGCTTGAAGTACGGCACGCGCTTGGCTGGTACTTCGACGGGCTCGCCGGTTTTGGGATTGCGGCCCCGACGCGGTCCTCGCTCGCGCGTGCGGAAGCTGCCAAACCCGCGCAACTCGACCTTCTCGCCTTTGTGAAGCGCCCCGATTATCGAGCCGAACACCGTCTCGACAATGACTTCAGCGTCGCGCTTGTTTAGCTCAGCGGCGCGCGCCACTTCCTCTACAAGTTCTGCCTTGGTCATCTCTCTCCTGTTTGGCCGCAATCAGGGCGGCATTTCTTCGTTAATTCTCACACCGCGTCCCGGAGGCAACAGAACAGCACGCGGTCTGGCGTTCTCAACTCCGGCTCGTTCAGATCGAATAAGCTCAAGTATCTACAGCGATAAGATAGAAATCAAGTGCTTGCGAACGCGAGTCGGCCGCCCTCTGGTTTGACACCGCTTCTTTCGGCCCTCTAGAATTTTTCATTCTGACTCGAGCGCTTTGCGCACCTGTTTCACTATGACTACACTCGCCGCCGATGCAGCACCCGGATCATTCATCACTCGCGGAGTTCAAAAACTGGTCCTGTCAAACGGACTCACCGTGCTCACTAAGGAGCTGCACGACAAGCCCGTGGTCGCGACAATGGTCTGGTATCGGGTGGGCTCGCGCAACGAGGAGCTTGGTCAGACCGGCAAGTCTCATTTCCTCGAACACATGCTTTTCAAAGGTACCGATCGCTATCAGAAAGGCGAAATCGATCTGATCACGCACGTAAACGGCGGGGTCAACAATGCAATGACCTGGCTCGACTTTACCGCGTACTACTTCCTGTTTGCACCGGATCGCTGGCAAGTCGCGCTCGAGATCGAAGCGAACCGAATGCGCAACACAGCGTTTGCCGAGGAAGAGTTCAATCCGGAGAAACAGGTCGTGGAAGAAGAGTTGCGGATTGGTCTCGACGGTCCGTGGGAGGCGCTGGAGAACGAAGTTTGGGCGACGGCCTTCCGCCAGCATCCGTATCATTGGCCGACGGTCGGATGGCTCGAAGACCTGGAAGCGGCTTCCGGCGGTGATATGAAGGCGTATTACGACAAGTGGTATCATCCGCGGACTGCGTCGCTGGTCATCGTCGGCGATTTCAACGCGGGCGAAGCGCTCGGTCGTGTTGAGGAGTTATTTGGGCCGATTC
>DATFWM010000448.1:0-8606 GCA_035259295.1 Blastocatellia bacterium
CCCGCCGATCGATTGCCCGCCAAGTTGCCACTCCGTATAGTTGCCGCCTTCCTCGACCGGACCACTTTCTTTTGTTGTCCATCCGAAAAGACTCGTGTAGAAGTCAGCAGCCTTCTTCGGATCGGTGGTCCAAAGCTCATCCCAACCGAACGTGCCGGTCTCGCCGACAAGCTTAAAGCCGATGTGCGCTTTTGCTTGCCACACAGAGAAAACCGCGCCTTGCGGGTCTTGTACTATTGCCATTCGTCCAACGTCCATAACATCGAACGGCTCGGCTAACAGCGTTGCGCCAAGCGACTTGGCTTTGGTCGCTGCATCGTCGGCGCTGGCGACCGCAACGTAACTCCCCCAGTGAGGCGGAACACCGTGTGCCGTCTGATCCGGCCGAAGTTTGTACATTGCTCCAACTTCCAAGCCTCGAAGGTTGAGCATCGTGTAAACCATGTCCGGGCCGGCCGGTACATCAACCGCTTCCCAACCGAAGAGACCGTTATAAAACCTCTTGGCGGCACCTGGGTCGCTTGTTCCAAGCTCGATCCAACAGAACGATCCCGGCGCGTGACTTGTTACCTCTGGCATTTGTTTTCCTCCATGCGAATTTCACTAAGCGATCCACTCGCGTAGTTTATTCAATCACATCATCGGAGACTTTGCACCTCTCGGTCGGTGTTCGGTACCGCGAAGCGGTAGCGAGCGTGGTGCGACCATTGAACCTCGCCGAGCAGATCGCTCGCTACCGCTCGCGGTGCCGAAAATCAGGCGCGTGCAAAAAGTCGGCAAAAGATTTTAGGTGGCTCGTTCTACTAATGCGTTTAAATAAGTGACGCCAGCCCGAAAGAAGATTCCCCGAGGAGCGCCATAGAGAACGCGCTGGCAGAGAAGGCTAAGCGCGAACTGGAAGATTGCTTGCGGAGGTGTGCCCAATGAGGTTTGTGAAACGGAATGGATGGTCGAGAATTGCTCTCGCGTTAATTTGCTTTGTTCTCGCCACGCTGCTAACTACAATCGCGCCGCAGGATGAAGTGTTCGCCGATGACAGCGAGCTTGCTGCGGTTTATCGCAACGGCTCGCTCGAAGTCAATGTCCCCAACGATCAGTTCGCGTCCCGCGGCCAGACGCTGGGCCTCGAGATACTTGAACCGAATGACAAGGTTGCCGCGAAGGCCGTACGGTTCTCGTCGGAGGGGCGATCGACAAAAGTCACAATTCCACTCGATCGCAGCATCGGACTCGAAGACCTTGCCTGGGACCGAATGAGGATCAGCACTATTGACGCGTCCAAGATCGTTTCGATCTCGGAGATACTGCGCGTGCCGGTCGTTCGAGTTTTCGCTCAGCGCGCTTATGCCGCCGGTTCGCCAGCATCAGTGCGAATCATTACCGCCGATTCAAAAGCAGGCAATCCGCTTCGCGATAGTCGATTGAAGCTTGAACTTGTAGACGGGGAGCACACGACTACGCTTTTCAGCGGGCGCACGGACGCGTTTGGAACTGCGCAAGTGGCGTTTACATTACCAGCCGGAAGCTACGGCTCGCGCCAGCTAAGAGTGACCGCAGATACCCTGCTCGGCACGGTCACCGCCAATCAACCTATCGTTCTCGAGCGCCGCGATCGCATATTGCTCACAACCGACAAGCCGCTTTATCAACCGGCCCAGACGATGCATCTTCGGGCGCTCGCGCTCGACGGCCCAACTCACGCGGCCGTCGCTGATCAGCCCATCACTCTCGAAGTCGAGGACGGCAAGGGCAACAAGGTTTTCAAGAAGCGCAATCGCACTGACAAGTTCGGCATTGCGTCGGCGGACTTCGAGCTTGCCGATGAAATCAACTTCGGGCCTTATCACATCCGCGCGATTCTCGGCGAAGCGGAGGCGGCAACGACTCAAGAGAAGACGGTCACCGTCGACCGTTATGTTCTGCCGAAATTCAAAGTTGAGATTGGCCTCGCGGGTGAGGGGGAGAAACAACTGGGGAGCTATTACTCGCCGGGTGAGACAGTTAAGGGAACAATCACCGCGCGTTACCTTTTCGGCAAGCCCCTCGCAAACGCAGATGTAAGCATCAAGCTGACGACCTTCGACGTTCAATCAGTCGAGCTTGGACACGTCAATGGAAAGACCGATGCCGAGGGTCGCTTTAACTTCTCGCAGAAGCTGCCTGACTTCTTCGCAGGCCGTTCAACGCAGCAAGGCAACGCGCCGGTTTCGATCGCAGTAGAGGTCAAAGACGCTGCTCAACACACCGAAGCCAAGACGCGCGACATAGTTGTAGCAAAGACTCCGATTCTGATTATGGCTGTTCCCGAAAGTGGACGGCTTCTTCCCGGTCTCGAAAATCGCGTTTACCTTTTGACCTCGTATCCCGACGGCACTCCGGCCGAGACCACGATTACAGGCAACATAACGCCCGCTCGAATCCAGACGGACCCGAGCGGAGTTGCGACCGTTTCGATTCGTCCGGGAAAGGACGCGGTCGTCCTGAACCTGAAAGCCGTCGACTCGCGAGGCCGCGCCGCGCAAGCCGACGTGAAACTCGACAGCGCCGCTCAGTCGCAGAGTCTGATGCTACGCACGAACCAGTCGATTTACAAAATCGGAGACAAGCTTCGCCTTGAGACCATTTCGACCAAGCAGCGCGGCGCTGTCTACATCGACGTGGTGAAAGACGGACAGACGCTGATCACGCGAGCGATCGACATCGCCGGCGGTCGCGGCGACATGTCGCTCGACCTGACGCCCGCGATGTTCGGAACCATCGAAGTGCGAGCTTATCAGATCACCTCGGATGCCGATCCGATTTCGGACCGCCGGCTTGTTTATGTCGATCCTGCCGACGACTTGAAGGTGGAGGTATCCGCCGAGCAGGAGACTTACAAGCCAGGCGATGACGCGTGCGTTCATTTTCGCGTGACCGACCGAATGGGCCGGCCCGTGTCGGCCGCGCTCGGCGTTGAGATAGTCGACGAAGCTGTATTCGCGCTTTCGGACAAACAGCCGGGTTTCGAGAAGGTTTTCATGTATCTCGAGAAGGAGTTGCTGACTCCCCGCTACGAGGTTCATCAGTTTTCTTTCGAGCGAGTGTTGCTCGATGATCGCGAGAAGCCTGTTGAGGCCGTTGCTCGCGAGCGCGCCGCGCAGGTGCTGCTTGCAGCCGCGGGCACGGTGCGGGACAAGGACGTGCGCGCTGAGTTCGGCCGCGAAGCGATCAACGCGAAGCGAGATCAATACGCGGGACTTTACGCGCAGCGCATCCACGAGCGCGCGCAGACGGTAGCTCGCGCGATGACCGAATACTACTCGCGCCACGCCGCTGCGCCTGGAGGTTTCAATGCCGACTTGCTGGCGTTCGCAAGCGAAGGTCACGCGCAGAGTCTTATGCTGGCAGATCCCTGGGGCAATGCGCTTGTTGGCGACGGTAAGTTCGACGGCAATGAATATGCTTACCTGACTCTTCGATCGATGGGACCCGACCGTCGCGACAAGACCGGCGACGACATCACCATTCAAGTGTATGCGCAGCGCAAACCTGATCCCCAACGCTACGGGCCGTTCAGAGGGAACGCGAGCGTTGAGCAGAACGCGATCGCCGGCGGTCGCGCGGCAATCCAAGGCGTTGTAAAGGGCAAAGACGGCGTAGCGCTCGTCGGTGTTCGAATCGCGGCAAGGCGAGTCGCGAACGGCAGCACAATCTGGGGATACACCGACGCGCAAGGGCGCTTCGTGATTCCCAATGTCGCGCCGGGAAGCTATCACGTAATTTTCGAGAGCGGGTCGTATCGATCGACGATTTACAAAACGCTGACGCTTGAAACGGGTTCCCGAGCAACTATGGAAGTGGCGCTTGACGCGCCCGATATCGCTCCGATCACGCTTAACGTCTACCCTTACTACAAGGACGGAGCGGTTGGTGGAGCACCTCGGTGGCGCGCCGTTGAGCGCGAAGAAGCCTTCCAAATGAAAGCGATGCGCCTTGATGCGCAGGCCGCCATTCCGGCGCCGGCAGCGAAGCCTGTATCGCCGAATGAAGAGCTTCCGATCAACGGACGTGGTTTCAACGATGGCGAAAAAGACAAAGATGCCGGTAACGCCGGACCTCGCGTGCGGAGCTTCTTCCCCGAAACGCTTTACACAAATCCTGCGCTCATCACCGACGGCCAAGGCCGCGCTTCGATCCACGTCCCGATGGCGGATTCGATTACGACGTGGCGAGTGACTTCGCTTGCGTCAACGATTCGCGGAGCGCTCGGTTCGGCGACGACCCCGATTCGAGTGTTTCAGGATTTCTTTGTCGATCTCGATCTTCCGGTCTCGCTTACGGAAGGAGACGTCGTTTCGGTGCCGGTAGCAGTGTACAACTACCTGCCGAAGCCGCAGCGAGTCTCGCTCGAATTGCGACAAGACCCGTGGTTCGCGCTCGATAACGACAACGCGAACAAGCAAGTCGAAGTCGGTGCGGGCGAGGTGACCTCAGCTTCATTCCGGGTGAAGGCTTCGAAGATCGGCGAGCAACAGTTGCAAGTAACTGCGCGACTCGCTGACGCGCCGGCGAATCAACCGGGCGACGCAGTTGCTCGATCGGTTACCGTGCGGCCAAACGGCGAAGAGAAAGCCGTCGTCATCAACGAACGTCTTGAGGGAGCGGTCACCAAGGACGTCGTGATTCCGGCGGGCGCGATCGCCGATGCGTCGAAGATTTTTGTAAAGCTTTACCCCGGCGCGCTTTCGCAAGTGGTCGAAGGGCTCGACTCGATCTTGCAGATGCCGGGCGGATGCTTCGAGCAGACTTCCTCGTCGACTTATCCTGACATCCTTGTGATGGACTACCTCAAGACGAGCAAGAAGATCACTCCCGAAATTCAGGCGAAAGCTGAAGGATTCATCTCGCTCGGCTATCAGCGGCTGGTCACCTTCGAAGTTCCCGGCGGCGGGTTCTCGTGGTTTGGGCAAGCGCCGGCGAACAAGATCCTCACAGCGTACGGCTTGATGGAGTTCTCGGATATGTCGCGAATTCACGATGTCGATCAGCGTTTGATCGAGCGCACGCAGAACTGGCTGGCTTCGCAGCAACAGCCGGACGGCAGCTTCAAGCCGGACACCTACTTCATCAACGAAGGTGCGACAACTCGCTACAACACTGATGTAGTTCGCATCACCGCTTACATCGGCTGGGCGATCGCCTCCACCGGCTACAAGGGCGAAGCGGTCGAGAAAGCAAAGCAGTACGTTGCGTCGCACGTGACGGGCAAGGAAGACGCTTACACGCTGGCGGTCATTGCGAACTTCGCTGCGGATTTTGCGAAAGATAAAGCGTGGACCGATCAAGCTGTCAACACGCTTGCGGCGAAAGTGACTGAAGGACCGAAAACAGCCTACTGGAAACAGGAAGGCGAAACGCCGACCTCGGCGCGCAACGATTCGGCTGATCTCGAAACGACCGCGCTCGCTGCGCAAGCTCTGCTCAAGAGCGGCCAGAAGAGCACGCTCGCGAAGAAAGCGCTCGATTACCTTACCGAAAAGAAAGACGCGTTTGGCAATTGGCAAAGCACACAGGCGACGATCCTTTCGCTCAAGGCGTTCCTGCTGTCGTTCACAAAAGGCACGAACGCGGATACGGCGGGAACCGTTGAAATTTCGATCGACGGCAAGCCTGTTGATCGAGTTCAGATAACGAAAGACAACAACGATCTGCTGCACCTGGTGGATCTCAAAGGCTACACCCACGAGGGCGGGCACCGCGTAGGCCTGTCGTTCGCGGGCAAAGGCAGCATGCAATATCAAATCGTCGGGCGCTATTACGTTCCGTGGGCGCGACGAGTGGACGCTGGCCCGCGTGAGCCGTTGACGATTGATCTAGGCTACGACCGCACGCAGCTCGCGCAAGACGAAATCGCGACGGCAAGGGTCCAAGTAACGAACAACACTCCGGCCAAAGCCAAGATGGTCATGGTTGATCTCGGCATACCGCCGGGATTCGAGCCATCGGGCGAGGACTTTGCTTCGTTGGCTGATTCAACTCGCGACAAGAACGGCGGCAAGCTCGAAAAGTACACGATCACGGCCAAGCAGGTAATTCTTTATTTCGACGGATTGAACGCTAGGCAGCGGATCGAGTTCTCGTATAAGCTTCGCGCGAAGTTCCCGGTTCGAGCGAAGACAATCGCGTCACGGGTGTACGAGTACTACAACCCGACGGTCGAGGATAAGACCAAGCCGATCGAGATGATCGTGGTCGCGAAATAAGGAAGCTTCGCCGCAGAGGTGCAGAGGACGCAAGGGCAAGCGCACAGCCCACGCGAAGTCTCTGCGTGCTCTGCGCCCCTGCGGTGAACCATCAGTCTCTCAGCCGACTGGCGATCAAAGCCTTTTGCGCGGCGCTCCATCGGAGCACGTGAGCGCGATATGCGGCGACTCGCTCGGGCTCTTGGGCAGCTAAGTCGCGCGACTCGTCGGAGTCCTCGCATACGTCAAATAATTTTGAGCGGTCCGACTCCTTCTCATAGATGTACTTCCAACAACTGTCGCGAAGCCCGAGCAGAGTTAAAGAATAATCGGTGCAGAAAAGCGCCACGCGCGATTCGGCTTCAAGCGCGCTGCGGCCTTGATATCCGGGCGGCGCTGGCAAACCAGCCAGATCGAGTATCGTAGGCGCGGTGTCGATCAGGCTTATCGTTCGAGCGACTCGCACTTGCTCATTGATCAGCCCGGGCGCGGCGATCAGATAGGGAACGTGCAGGTTTTCGTCGTAAAGAAACAGCGAATGACCATAATTCCCCTCGTGTTGTCCGAACGCCTGTCCGTGATCACCGAAGATCACAAACAGTGTGCGGTCATACAGCCCGCGATCGCGCAAGCCTTCGATGAAGCTTCCAAGCGCGGCGTCCGCGTAATGCAGCGCGTTCAGGTAGCGACCTTCATCCGTATTACCGGGAAATGGATGGGGCTCAGGCGAATCGTAAGGATGATGCCCGGCGACCGGCAGATAGGTCAGGAAGAACCGTTCGCCCGCAGGCAGCGCGTCGATCCACTGCAACGCTTGACGCACCGTTGACGGCTCATCCACACCAAAGCTCGATTCGTGATTGCCGCCGATTGCTCCCGCATCTTCCAAGACCTCGTAGCCGCGATTCGCAACAACGTCATACATCCCCAGGTACATGAAGCGTCCCGAGTGAAACAGCGCCGTGCGGTAGCCCGCGGACTTGAGTGCCTCAGCAATCGACCGAGTTGTGATCCAGGAGTAGCTCTCGCTCGGCGTATCCATAGCCGGGTAGCGCGAGCAAATCACAGAGAACAATTCCTTGATGCTTTCGGGATAGACCGCATAAGCGTTGTCGAATAGTATCGCGTTGCGTGCAAGCTCGGAAAAACTGGGCATAGGATCCTGGCTCGCGCCGTAAGGCTGCAAGTACCGCGCTCCCGCAGATTCAAGCAGGATCAAAACTATGTTCCGACCTCTTGCCTTTCCGCGCCATTGAGACAGCGCCTCGCCTGCAAAGCCGTCGACAACGGGACTCTTTCGCCAGTCCTCGTCCGACTGCGCGTCAGCCGAGCGCCACCAGATTCTCGGCAGCGCGCTTGTGACGAGCGCCATTATTGGATTGCGATCCAGTCCTATTGTGTCTACTCGCGAACTGGCGAATGGACCAACCGGCACGATCAGAAAAGCCGGAACGATCCAAGGGATCGCACTCCTCAGTCTTATCCGGCGCACAAGGAATGGGAACGCGATGCCGGCGGCGACTACAACAGACATCAACGCAAAGTTCGCCGTAGTAGCGTGACGCTTGATCGAATCGGACAGTGCGCCGCCAGCTGCGCCGAGCATCGGCCAGGTCAAGGGAGATGAGAGCACTCGTTCGACGCCAACGTTGATCGTCACGTAAGCGACCGCCGCGCCGTACAACGTCCAGCCAAACCAAGCGCGCCGGACAAGGCGATCCAGCACCGCGAAGGTTAGAGCGATGATAAGGTCTTGCCAAAAGTAAGCGATCGGGGTCCAAATAGAAAGTGGAATCGGGTGGCCAAGCAGGACCACCACCTTGGCTACGATGAAGACACCGATCAGAGCGAGTGCTCTCATCTTCTCACCAGATTCATTCGCTTGAGCAGCAGCCAAGAAACGACGGCGCTCGATCCCCGCGGTCGCCAGATCCAGTCGTGCACTAGCACCGCCGGAGCCGGCGGACAACGGTAGATCGCTTGCCGATCGTTGGCAAACGCGAGCGGGATTGTGAGCAGATCGAAATCACACGGCTGGTCGATCTCAAAACGCGCGTTGACATATTCGGCGTTGCCGTTGACAAAGGCGCGCGCGATTTCGAGATTTCCAGCGCTCAGATCGATAACCACCAGCTTCGAGTCTGGAAGCAGCTTGCTCAGAATAATCGCCGTGCGCGGAAATAATCCTCCGCCGACGATCCCCACTCGCGTAGGCTTCGACAACTCAGTCAACAACCGACGCAACGCGCGCTCGTGACGCGTGAGGACGAAGCGCTGAAGAAAGGGAAACCACAGGACTAATCGTTCGAGGGCACACAGGTTCACGCATTCCAACCACCGAACCACCGCCGGCCAGTGGCTCGCATTGTCATTGCGCGACCTGCG
>DATFWM010000449.1:0-6610 GCA_035259295.1 Blastocatellia bacterium
AGAATCGCTATTTCGGATCTGGGTGCTTTTACTGAGGAGTTCGACGCTCTCCTTACGCGATTGACATGTGATGGGGTATGATGACGGTCGTTTTTCGCAACCGTGTTCATTGGTACTATCTAATTTGATTGCTTCGGGTTCGCGCGCGAAAGCCCGGAATCTTAGCAAATGGATCGGGATGAGAACTTGAATCAGTAATTGACAATCCTAGAAGCGTTTTCGATTATTCGTTCCCAATAGATTTTTTCCTGGTAGTGCTTCGGATACACCTTCCATCCACGTCACGGTTGCCTTACCTCAGCTTGAGATGATTGGTCAAAGACTGTCAGGTCGTTATGACATTGTTGCCGAGTTGGGCCGCGGGGGCATGGGTGTCGTGTACCGGGCCCACGACCCATTATTAAACCGTGAAGTCGCGGTCAAACTTATCCCGCCGACTCTGCTCAACTCCGAAACCGAACAGCGCTTTCAACGCGAGGCCCAACTGGTCGCCCAGATGGACCACCCAGCCATCGTGCCGATCTTTGACTCCGGCAAGCACGAGGCATCTCTCTTTTTTGTGATGCCGGTGGTCCAGGGCACAAACCTGCGTTGGTTCGAACGCGAAGGCGCGCTGACGCTGGGAGAAGTCCTGGACATCGGAATTCAGGTTGCCGAGGCATTGGAGTATAGCCACTCTCGCGGAGTGATACATCGCGACGTGAAGCCTGAGAACATCATGGTCCAGCGCGACGAGAGTGGCCGCGTTAGAGTCAGAATCATGGATTTCGGCCTGGCGCGCGGCGCTAGTGAAAGCCGTATCACGAAGACCGGCACCATTGCCGGCACTCTCTCGTACATGAGCCCCGAGCAAGTCGCGGCCAGCGGTGTAGATCATCGCTCAGACATATATTCGCTCGGAACAGTGCTCTACGAATGTCTTACGGGCGAGCCGCCGTTCTGCGGAGAACTGCAGTCAATTCTTTATCGGATTGTTCACGAGATTCCTCAGTCACCTCGTTCGTTGGGCGTGGATATCAATGAAGACCTCGAAGGTTTGATTCTCAGTTGTATCGCCAAGGAGGCGGCGAAAAGACCCCAGCGAGCCGGCGAAGTCGCGGAATCACTCCGGCGATGTCAGACTCGATTGCATCACAGCGATCTCTCAAAGTCAGTTGTAATGACGAAGACGCTGGTAATGCCGCGGGTGGCCCTTTCTCCGTTTATTGGCCGGGAGAAGGAGTTAGCAGAGTTTCAGAAACGGCTGAATGCCGCAATCAGTGGCGAATGCCAATTTGTAGTCGTTTCGGGAGAGCCCGGAGCCGGTAAGACACGCTTGCTGGACGAGATCGAAAACCTAGCGAAGGCGCGCAAGTTAAAGGTGCTCCATGGACGATCGATTGAGCAAGATGGCGCTTTCCCCTACCAGGGATTTTGCGAGGCAATTCAGGAATACTTTCGAATGAAAGACACCAGCACATCGCTGGGTGCCTCGCTTGATTTAACCGACATAGCCCCTGACCTGGTGTCCTTGTTTCCCATGCTGACAGAGATTAGCGAGATTCGCTCGGCTGTAACAGGCGATTCCAAGCTGGCCCAGAGCGCCGGATCTCAGGCCGGGCCTGAGAATCGCACTCAAATCTTCGAGTTGCTCGCGCGGACGCTCACGCGGATCGCCGCTGGCAAGCCGTTGATTCTTTTTCTGGAGGATCTGCATGCGGCGGAAATTTCGATCGAGGCGTTGCAATATATCGTCCGACGTTTGGGGCCGACACCAACGTTGATTGCGGCCACTTACCGCTCGACCGATGTGGATCAACGGCATCCGCTCACTCGGATGCTTGATACGTTCCGAGGCGATCGACGCTTCGCGTCAATCATCCTGGGACCATTCTCAGCATCTGAGCACCGGCTGTTTCTGGAGACGCTGATCGGCGGACCCAGAATCGCCGACAGCCTCGTGCAGAAACTCTTTGAAGCGACCGAGGGAAATCCGTTCTTTACCAAAGAGCTGGTTCGTTCGCTGCTGGATTCCGGCAGCATCGCCAAAGATCAGACAGGGGCCTGGAGCCTTGGGGCTGCGACCGATCTTTCACCCGGAGAGCTGCCGGCGACGATTCAGCAAGCGGTCGAAAAGCGCATCGAGGGGCTGCCCGATCATCTCCGCGAGATTCTTTCGATCGCATCCGTGATCGGCAAGGCGTTCGATTTTCGTGACCTGGAAGCGCTCGCGGAAGGAAAAGACATTGAAGATGCGATTGATGGGCTCGTAGAGGACGGTTTGCTCGAGGAAGAGCGCGAGTCACGTGGCGACCGCCTTGCTTTTTCCAGCGGCGTTGTGCGAGACGTTCTTTATGGCGCTATTTCTCGCCGCAAGCGAAGAACTCTGCATCGCAAGTACGCCGAGCAAATAGAGAGGCGCCATAGTGGCAGGCTTGAGCGCGTCTATCCGCAACTGGTCCACCACTTTTCTCAAGGTGACATCCCCGACAAAACAGTCGAGTACGGGTTGCGTCTGGCAAAGACTGCGCTCGATGCATTTAGCGCGGAAGAAGCAATCCGGGCCACGAAAACAGTCCTCGATTTTCTCGATGACGAGTGGGAAGGCAACCGCGCTCTCGAAGGCGATGCGCGCCTGCTTCTCGCACAGGCATATCGCATGGCTGGAGATGTTGACGCGGCGCTCAAGGAGGCCGAAACTGCCGGCACGATTTTAGAACGCGAAAAACAACAAGCGCGCTCTCTTGCTGCCTTGCTGCTGGCTGCTGAAACCGCATGGCAGGCGCGTAAGGTTGAAGAAACGACACGGTTGGTCCAAAGAGTAATAGCGTCTGCGCGCGCTGCCGGCGACTCGGAAAGTCTCCGGCATGTCCTCTCACTGGCAGCAACTCTTGCGAACCTGCGTGGCGAATATCAAAGAGCGAACGAATACCTGGAAGAGGCCGGCAGACTCGCCGGAGGCGTTAGGGAAACCGAGGTACAGGAAGAGATTCCCAGGGGAGGCAAGTTGGTTGTGGCGCTTCCCACGCCGGTCGGCGTAATCGAACCGGTCAACATGGAGTTGGTTGAAGAACAGGAGATACTCGCTAACGTTTTCGAGACGCTGCTGGCCACCGACCTGGAAGGAAATTTGATTCCGGCTCTTTGCGAGCAGTGGGAGGTAACCAACGATGGAACCTCGTTCCTGTTCACTCTCCGAGAGAATGTGCGCTTTCAGGACGGCCATGCACTTCGTGCCGAAGACATTAAGAATTCGTTCCAACGCGCCATTCGAATTGCTCGAGAGTTGCCGCCGGCTTTCGCGGCAATTCGTGGCCTTAATGAATTCGTGGCT
Organism: Blastocatellia bacterium; assembly: GCA_035259295.1. Lineage (GTDB taxonomy): Bacteria > Acidobacteriota > Blastocatellia > UBA7656 > UBA7656 > Onstottus_A. Next base: position 3,314 of record DATFWM010000449.1, read on the forward strand.
AAAGAAACCTATGATCTGACCGGACTTATTGTCCATTCTGATCGCAAGTTAGAGATACAACTCGGCGAGCCACTTTCAATTTATCCGGCGCTGCTCACTGATTACAAGACCGGCATAACGCGAATGACCAGTGCAGGCGGAGAAAGCGTCGCTCCTTTCGGCACCGGCGCCTTCCGGTTGTCGTCGTACAGGCAAAATCAGATCACCCTTGAAAAGAACCAGGAATATTGGAAAGGCGTCTCGGCGGCGTTGGATCAGGTTGAGTTCAATGCCGGGCTGAGCGCTTCAGAAATTGCCTCGGGATTGCGGTCGGGGAACATCGATCTGGCCCGTGATTTGTCACCTCAGGATCTGGAAGAATTCCTGCGGGACCCTCGGTTCCGAACCAGCTTAGTCGAAGCTCCAAGAAAGAACATCTACTTTGTGCTTTTCAACTCGGCCACCAGTCCGGTGGCGCTGAAGCTGGACGTACGGCGCGCGCTATCAGGAGTCGTGCGCACACACGATCTGGTTTGGCAATCCCTCGGACGATTTGCGCAGCCCGCCGTTTGTCTGATTCCGCCCGGGTTGTTGGGTCACGATCCCGGCAAACGACGTCACACGCTCACGCGCGAAGAGGCGTCAGCGATGCTTCGTTCGGCTGGCATAGGGGAACCTGTCCGGCTCAAAGCAGCCGTCCATCCTCTGGTTCAGGATCGCTTCAAATCCCTGCTGACAAGCCTCTTTTCAATTTGGGCTGAGCTCGGAGTCGAAGTAGAAATCGCCACGCCCACGATGAACTCATATTTGGAATCTTTTCAGAAGAATGAAGGGCTGGACCTTTTCATCGGACGTTGGAATGCGGATTACGATGACCCGGATGACTTCACTTATGGTCTGTTCCATTCGGTGATGGGGATCTATCGAAGTTACATCGCATCGTCTGAAGGTGATCAGATTCTGGAAGAAGCACGTACGGAGAGTCGGCCGGCGACGAGAGCGTCATTGTATCGCAAGTACGAGAATCTCTTGCAGGAGTCGGGCACGCTCTTGCCGTTATTTCATGACGTGGACTACCGGCTCGCGAATTCGAAAGTGCGCGGCCTGAATCTTCGCGGCAGCGCGCCGTACGTCAACTATGCCGACATGGGGAAACTTGAGACCGCCGGGACGACGGTCGAGCCTGTGCGCGTCAGCGGTGGAACTATCCAGGTTCCGATCACAGGCATCTTTCATCGCCTGGATCCAGCCTTCGCCACCACAATCGAAGACGGAGAGGTGCTGCCCAGCATTTTTGAAACCTTGACGCGCGATGTAGGCGGCGCCAGAGTTGTGCCGTGGTTGGCGGCTGAATATGGAATTGAAGACGGAGGCAAAAGATATCGTTTTCATCTTCGCGATGATGTCCGTTTCCACGATGGCCGCAAACTAACCGCCCGCGATGTTCGTTACTCTTTTGAGCGTCTGCTACTGAACAAAGAGAGTACCGGACGCTCTTTTTATGCACCAATCCGAGGAGCGAGAGCGCTCCTGACTGAAGAATCGACAACCCTCGCGGGATTTCGAATTCAGTCCGCGGACGAATTCACCATCGATCTGGAGGAGCCGATTTCATTCTTTCCGGCCTTGATTGCGTACCATGTAGCGGCCATCGTTCCAGAAGGAACAACTACCGTCGGTATGAATTGGCAGGAAGGATGTGTGGGCACCGGACCTTTCCGCGTGGTCAAGTTCAATCCCGGAGTCCGTCTGGAAGTCGAGCGCAACCGAAATTACTGGCGCAAAGGTTATCCGAAGTGTGACGAAATCGTTTTCGGTTTTGGAGTAGCTCCCGCGGATATTCTTTCCGAGTTCCGCGCGGGAAGGTTTTCGCTCGCCTCCGATCTCGTGCCCGCTGATGCCGAGGCTTTACGTAAAGATCCGAATTTTGCTTCCGGTTATCGCGAGATTCCGCGATTGATAACCTACTACGCGGCTTTTAATACCAAGCGAGGGCCTTTGGCCGATAGAGATCTACGCCGGCAGTTGATCCAGACGCTCGACGTGGCGAGCGTTGTTCGCCAAACGCTGGGACGGCTCGCAGTGCCGGCCCACGGCCTGATCCCGCCAGGATTATTAGGTCACGATTCCACTTATGCTTTGCGAAGTCCGGCAACGCGGTCACAAGCAACTGCCCAACCGCTATCAGAGATTGAATTGACGGCTGTGCTTAATCCTGTTTTCTTCGGCGAATACTCCGCTCTGTCTCGAGAAATCTCACGCGCATTTCGGGAACGCGGCGTAAAATTCCGACCGGTGAACAAAACCATGGACGACTGGCTGGAAGCGGTCGCAGCCGGTTCGGTCGATTTGGTAGTCGGACGTTGGGCCGCCGACTATCCCGATGCCGACACTTTTGCCAACGTACTGTCGTCAAAAACCGGATTGCTTGGAAGGTTGTGCGGATCTGAAGAGATCGATCGGCTGATTGAAAGAGGAAAATTGGAGACTTTGCCGGCCGCACGCCATGCTATCTATCGCCAAGTCGAGGAAATCATCGCGCGAGAAGCTTTACTGCTTCCACTTTTCCATGAGCAAACATATCGGTTTGCCCGTCCGGAGATCGCAGGGTTGTCGTTATCGTATGGCATTACGACGGTTGACTACTCAAATCTGAGCATCCATTTGAGTTAGACGAGATGATGCGGTAACGCGAGAGTTTAGTATTGGGAGATAGAGACATCGTCGATTGACTGGAGCGCAAGCGTCCTCGCTTGCAGGGGGAGGGCAACCCCGACACGTCGGGTTGCGCTCCAGTCACTTCAGCCTTTCATACTCCTTCTTGGCTTCAATCAGCACCGGAATATCGCTGTCCGCATCTTTCCAAAACGCAAAGAAGTCCTGATAGGCTTTGCGCGTTGTGGTTGCATCGCCTTGCAAAGCGGCGGCGCGGGCCAGTCCAAGATGCGCGAGAGGAAACAAGGGCGAGAGCGCAGCTTGACCGCGATGGTCGATGATCTTTTGGAATTCAAGCGCTGCTTCTGTACCTTTCCCAAGTTTCAGATTAGCCAGGCCGCGCACATACTGCGGCCAGTACTCTCCAGCAGCTTCGTAGCGGCTCGCAGCCTGCAACTCCGTAAGCGCTTGTGCGGCGCTGCCACGATTGAGTTCCAGGGCTGCGCGGATCGGAGGCAACCAAATCTCATTAACGATCGTGAATTGGGGATACTCCTTTCTGAGCTCATCCACAAGCAACTGCGCCTGAGCAACCCCACCACACACGGCCAGCGCCAGACTGCTGCGCGTTAGTGAGACTTGATTGTGTTCGAATGAGAGCGC
>DATFWM010000450.1:0-4246 GCA_035259295.1 Blastocatellia bacterium
CGGCGTCTACTTTCGAGTTTACGCCGTGCCTTCCAGGTACAACATAACCGGTCGACTCTCCTTTTTGACCGACAACACCCTCAGCGTCAGGGCTTCAGATCGAGCGGGACAGCAAGCCTCGTCCGAGGACGGAGAATACAAGGGCGAAAGCGTTTGATCTCATATGAAACTAGGGGCAGTAGAAAACAAAGCGCGTTTGGCGATACTGGTTTTGATCCTCGCGCTGCTGTCATTGATCGCGTTGAGCCTTGCGCTTTTTTCGCGAACCGGCAATCAGCTCAGATCGTCGCCCATCATCGTCTATCTTTTCAGCTATCAGATCGTCGCGCTGGTGTTCGGGATCGGGCTTGTTTTCCTTCTGGTGCGGTGGCTGCTCCGACCGTATCGAAGAATGGTCGAAGCGGCGCGCGGCAGCCCTGTGCGCGCAGCCTCAAGCGTCAGCGAAGGCGAGTTCGTGGCGCAAACATTTCAGGCCCTAATCACACGTCTTCAAGCCAAAGAAAAGGAGCTTGCCACGCTACACGCGCTCGAGCGAAATCGCGCCGACCGCTCCGAACGGTTCAGCGAACGCCTGGTAGCTAATATTCCCAGCGGCTTGATCACCATAGATTCCAACGGGCTGGTCACGTCGGTCAACGCGCACGCGATGAAGATCTTCCAAGTCGCGCCCGCCGGTTCGTTTGGCTCAAGCCGGCTCAGCACGGGCGAGCTTGTGTCCCCGGTTGTCGACTATCGTTCGTTCTTCGCCTCGTCCTCGCAGATGATAGGAATGATTTCCGATTGCCTGGAAAATGCCGCGGCATTCAGGCGCGAAGAGGTTGAAGTCGCGGTGCCTGGGGCCGACGCTCGGCGGGTAGGGCTGAGCCTTGCGCCCATCTGCGACGCTTCTGGAAACGTCGAAGGTGCGCTTTGTTTGATGACCGATCTCACAGAAATAATCGAGCTTCGAGAGCGAATGAAGCTCAAGGAGAACCTTGCGAGTCTTGGTGAGATGGCGGCGGGGTTGGCACACGAATTCAAGAACTCGCTGGCAACGATCCACGGCTACATTCAGTTGCTGGAGTCGACGGCAACGGACCGACGAGTCGCGCTCGACGCCGCTTTGAACGAAGTCAAATTGTTGAGCAAGTTGGTAACCGATTTCCTGAATTTCGCGCGCCCGCAAGACTTGAATCTGTTGCAGGTCGACTTGCGCGCGGTCATCGACGATTCGGCGGATGAACTCAGACCTCAGTTGATCGAGAACGGCATCGAGTTGAAGATCGCAGGCGACTTTACCGAGTTAGCCGGAGACGGACGCCTGCTGAGACGTGTTTTCATTAACCTGCTTCGAAACGCCGCCGAAGCCATCGACGGCACCTCGCCGCGAAAAGAGATCGTCATCACCGGAAGCGTCGACGGCGGGCCAGAAGCTCGCTACGCGCACGTCAAAGTGAGGGACACGGGAAGCGGAATACGGGCTGAAGATGCCCAAAGGATATTCATTCCATTCTTCACGACCAAATCACGGGGCTATGGAATCGGGCTGGCGCTTGTCCAGAAGATCCTGGTGGCGCATGGCGGCGACGTAACGCTTGAGACGAGCGACGGCACGGGCACCGTTTTTCACTGCCGGCTGCCGCTGTCTCGTCCGTCTTCGATTGTGGAAGGCGTGTAATACAGCGTGGATGAAAGTTACAGCGCTTTTTCGCGCGCTCATTTCCTCGAGCGCAGAGCCTTCAATAGGTTATCTCTAACCTCACTGGAATCCCGATTGCTGAATAGCAGCTTGCTATTTTGAGTGGTCTGTCGCAACGCTCCCAGTTGAGGACGAGCCGCATTGGTTCACTTGCGGCTCGTCCAAAATGCGTGCCACTTCGAACGCTTCCTCAACAAGGTAATGAGTGCAGCGATTAGGAAGAGATTCTCTGTTGCTTGACCCAGGCGCGGACCTTCTTGAACCATTCTGGACGCGAGAGAGTACGGCCCCCGGAAACGAAGTTCTCCAGAATCTCGGCGGTTATGAAAGGCAAGGCTGAACTAGCTTGGGATTCCTGGTACCCCTCGCCCGAACTGATGAGTATTTGCATCCTCCTGCCGTCGTAGCGCCAGACCTCGAAGACGCCAAGTTGGGCGAAGATCGAATCTTTGTCCAACGACGAGCCGGTGATGTCAACCTCAAAAACAATCTCCGGAGGCGGATCGGCCGGCAAGTCCAGGCGATCCTTGCCGCGCACCAGCGCGGCATTTTGAATATAGAAACAGGAATCAGCCTCGAACCCACGTTCCGCGTCTTCGCGTTTGAAGGTTGTCGAACCGAGGCCCTGAATCTCGATGTCTAACTCTTCGGAGACGACGCCTATGAGTAGCTTGATTGTTTCGTTAACACCTTCGTGCTTGGCTTGGGGGCTCATGATTTCCAAGTCTCCTCGGTCGTAGGTGAGTCGCGGCGCGCTGCAATCGGCCAGGTCTTCGAGCAGACTCTCATAAGTCGCCCAGCTGACGTTGTGCAAAAGAACCCGCGACTCGGCCGGTTTAACCGCAGTCGGCGTCTCGGTCTCATCCAGTATCGCAGCCATATTCCTTGTCGTTCTCCCCTTTCAACCGGATTGTACGCTTACATCCACAGCAATGCGAGCAACGAATGCTTCTTCGGCGTGTCAACATCTATTTGCCGATGCAGAACGTAGAAAAGATCTGACCGAGAATATCTTCCGTCAACGTCTCGCCGGTGATCTCGCCCAACGCAGCCAGCGCTCCGCGAAGTCGCAGAAGAACAATCTCCTCCAGCTCGCGTTGATTGATCAACTCGCGCGCATCGCGAAGCAGCTCGATCGCCTTGCGCACCGCTACGTGCTGGCGGGCATCGGTCAGCATTAATCCGTCGCGCTCAGCGGCCGCGTCACCCGCAAGCCGCGTAAAGATCTTCTTGGTCAGCGATTCGAATCCTTCGCCGGTGAGCGCCGAGATGCTCAGCAATTCACCGCCGTCTGACTGCAGCGAGCCAAGCGAGAGTCTCGGCGGGAGATCGATTTTGTTTAGCGCTATTATTCGACGCTCTTTCGTGAGCTGATTAATCAAGCTGACATCGTCGTCGGTCAGCGGCTCCGACGCGTCGAGGATCAGCAGCGAGATGTCAGCGTCAGCTATTGCGGTCCGGCTGCGAGTGATGCCGATTGTTTCGACAACATCCGCCGTCTCGCGGATTCCTGCGGTGTCGATCAAACGAACCGGCACTCCGTTTATCGAAGTGGTTTCATAAAGCGCGTCGCGAGTCGTGCCTGGCAGCTCGGTCACGATCGCGCGGTCGCGCCCGATCAGGCGGTTGAATACGGAGGATTTGCCGACGTTGGGACGCCCGACGATCGCCAAGTCAAATCCTTCCTTCAGGTACTTCCCGAATGAGAAGCTATCGGCTATCGCTACGAGGTCGCTAGTCGCGCGCCCCAGCTTCGACAGAAGAGCCGACGCCGCCTCCGGTGAGATGTCCTCCTCAACGAACTCGACCGAAGATTCCAGATGAACGATGACTTCGACCACCACATCTTTGAGCGGAGCCAGCCGTTTGGACAGTTCGCCTTCGAGTTGTTTGGTAGCGACTCGCGCCTGGTATTCAGTCTGAGCGTTGATGACATCGCGAACAGCCTGAGCTTGCGCCAGGTCGATTCGTTTGTTGAAGAACGCGCGGAAGGTGAACTCGCCCGGCTCGGCTATGCGCGCGCCGCGATGAACTACGAGCTGAAGCACACGACCAAGGATGATGGGGCTGCCGTGGGAACTGATCTCAACAACATCTTCGCCGGTGTAAGAGCGTGGGGCCTTGAAGTACGTGACGACGGCTTCATCAATGACTTCGGCGGTAACGGGATCGATGATTCGGCCGAACCGAGCGTGGTTCGGCTCGCTTATCGGCGCGCCGGCTTGCGGTTTGAAGATTGTCTCGGCGATCTCGCGGGAACCCGGACCGCTGACTCTCACGACTCCGATGCCGCCTCGCCCAGATGGAGTTGAAATAGCCGCGATCGTGTCGTCGGAATACATTTGGCTTCTGGTTTCTGGTTTCTAGTTTCTGTTCGAACTAGAAACGAGAAACTAGGAACCGGAAACTAATTTTTCGGCCGTATCGTCACCCTGCGATTCTCGCCGTTGCCCTGGCTTTCGGTCACGATAGAATTGTCGCCGGCCAGCGCAACGTGGATTATGCGCCGTTCGTTTGGGGACATTGGATCGAAGCTGAATGGTATGCGCGATGCCCGAACCTTCTCAG
>DATFWM010000451.1:0-3112 GCA_035259295.1 Blastocatellia bacterium
AATGAGGTAGACAGCCTTAGATTGCTTTGGAGTGCGAGACAAGTCTTTGCCAAACCGGTTTCCGCTCATACCCCACAATTAGGGAGGCAGAGCGGGGTCGCGAAGATTTGACGCACTCCAAATGCTTTCGATTCATAACCTCTTCTTCTTGCTTACCGTCCTCAGCAACAAACTCTTGAGCCTCACTTCGTCATCGCTTTGGAGCTCGAGTCGAGCTGCGTAGATTGGCACATCGCCGAGAGTGAGCCCTTCCATTCGCACGGCATCCTTCTCGCTCGTTACTATCGCGTCGGCTCCCGAGTCGACAGCGGCGCGGTTGATCCGATCCAGGTCTGCTTGCGCGAACGGATGGTGGTCTGGGAAGAAGTTCTCGCTTACGATGTTGATGCCCGCTTGTAAAATATCTTCTGCAAACGCTTGCGGGTTGGCGATGCCGCAAGCCACGGCGACATTCCACCCTGAGAAGTTGCGGACGTCGTAAGTCTCACCGGTAGCCAGATGCTGCAGCTCGGTGATGCTCGAGAAGAAGTACATCACCGGCACTTTGTCGCCGCAGTAGTACTTGATTATCGCGTTAACCTGTCCTTGATCGAACGGCCGGTCGGCGCGAGTGACGATCACCGCGTCAGCTCTTTTGATTCCATATAGCGGTTCGCGCAACCGGCCAAACGGCGGCATTGCAAACCCTCCGAACGGGTCGGTTGCGTCGATCAGCAGGAGGTTGAGGTCGCGAGACAAAGCCAGGTGCTGGTATCCATCATCGAGCACTAACGCTTGCGATCCGAGGCGCCGCTCAGCCCATCGGCCGGCTCCTTGCCTGTCCTTGTCCACGATGATTGGAACGTCGGGCAGAGACCGGGCGAGCATCAGCGGCTCGTCACCGAATTCGCGATAAGACACGGCGGTTTGCTGTTGACCCGTATCGTTCAGGACGCGCATGCCGGAGGACCGGCGCGCGTAGCCTCGGGTCAAAATCGCGACCGAGTAGTCCTCAGATTTGAGATACCGCGCGATGTAAGCGACCATCGGTGTCTTACCAACGCCGCCCATCGTCAAATTGCCCACGCTGATCACTGTCGCGTCGAGCCGTTTCGGTTTCAAGTAATCAGTCTCGTAGGCGGCGACCCGCAGCCGAACCGCAAGCTCGTACAGTTTCGAAAGTGGCCACAGAACAGCGCCCTGCAAATCGAGGTAATAGTTCATCGGAGCTACGGTAAGATCGATTGTGGAAAAATTGCGCGGCCCAACGTCGCGCAGAATTTTCGCTAAGCGCTGGACTCACAAACGGTCTGGTCCAACAATTTCGTAATCGCCTTAATTGTGCAAGCGGTTGCGCCTCGGTGGTCGAGAAAAATCTCGCGAGCTCGTTCGCCGATCGCCCCAGCTCGTCCACGATCTGTTAACAAACTGACCAGTTCGCTGGCCAGTTTTTTGACGATTTGTTCTTCGGTTGCAATTGTCTGCACCAGAGCATCCGCGCGTTTGAAATCCGAAACCATCTCCCTAAAGTTGTCGGTATAAGGCCCGACGACGATCGGCTTTGCGAAGGCCGCCGGCTCGAGTATGTTGTGCCCGCCGCGCGGAACCAGACTTCCCCCGACAAACACGACTGTGGCGAATCTGTAGACCGAGGCCAGTTCGCCGATCGAGTCGAGCAGAACGACATCCGGCGCAGACGGTGATTCAATGGCGACCGCTCGAGATCTACCGGTCCCGGTCACCGTGGTGGCCGGCGCGTGCGAGCGACGCGCAAACGAAAAGCTCGATCTCGCTATCAGGGTCGCGACTTCCTCAAACCGCTCCGGGTGACGAGGCGCCAGCAGTAGCCGCGTGTCTTCAAGGCCGCTTTCTTGGCGCACTTCTCGCAGCGCGGCCATGAGCATCTCTTCCTCGCCGTGCGATGTGCTGCCGGCAACTATCAAGTGCGGTGATGACGAAAGAGCAAAACGATGATCAATCTCGTGATCGGGGCTCGGGCTTTGGAGCTGGGGGCTGGCGTCTGTCCTTTCACCAACACCCAACCTCCAAGTCCCAACACCCAACGAATCGTACTTGAGATTGCCGCAGACCAAGACTCGATCAGACCGCGCGCCAAGCTGACGCGCTCGCTCGGCGTCGCCTTCCGATTGCATGATCATCAGCGACAAATCATTAGTCACCGCTCTGATGAAGGGGCCGAGTATCCTGTATCGACCGAACGACCGCTGCGAGATTCTGCCGTTGGCGAGAATTGTCACCACGCCGCGTTGTCGGCATTCTCGCAGGAAGTTCGGCCACAACTCCGTCTCGAGGATTATCACGGCCGATGGTTCGACGCAATTGAGAGCGCGTCGCACTGCAAACTTCCAATCGAACGGGAAATAGAGTACCGCGTCCAACAAGTGGAGCTGCGACTGCGCGAGCCTTTGGCCGGTTAGCGTTGTGGTCGAGACCACTATGCGAAACTCGGGCCAATACTCCCTGATCTGTTGTATCAGCGGCCGCGCTGCCAGAAACTCGCCGACCGAGACCGCGTGCACCCAGATCGTACGGCGGCCATCGCTGCGTGCGGTTTCGGGAAGCCAGCCAAGGCGCTGTTTCAAGCTGCCGGCATACTTGCCGTGACGGAAGGCTTTATAAAGAAAATAAGGCAACAAGATCAGAAAGAGAAGCCCAAGGGCGAAGCTATAAAGAGAGTACATGCTTTGAGGTTAGCGGTGTCGTCGGGCTGAAAGTGGCTCCTGGAGCCTGTTTCAGGGCTTGCGCTTGAGAGCTGGCGATGCCTTCGTGCGTCGCGCGCTTCTCATCACCTGGCGCGTTCGAGATAAACGCCCTTCGACGGATCGACCCGAACGCGATCGCCTTCCTTGATGAACGGGGGGACCTGCACGGTTACGCCCGTCTCGAGCTTCGCGGGCTTTGGGCTGTTGGAGGCAGTCGCGCCCTTCAGCTCCGGCGGCGTCTCGACGACTGTAAGCTCAACCGCCGGCGGAAGCTCGACTCCGATCGGCGCCGCCTCGAAGAACTCGACTTGAATCTTCGTGCCGGCTACGAGGAAATTGATCGCGTCGCCAAGCGATTCGTTGTCGAGCGCGATCTGATCGTAAGTCTCCGTGTTCATGAAATGATGCAT
>DATFWM010000452.1:0-3446 GCA_035259295.1 Blastocatellia bacterium
ACGAGTCGGCTCTCGATCTGGTGATCGTGACCGATCCGCTCGGACGGGTGATTGCCCGGCACAATGAGAGACCCTCACCCGGCGAGACGCTGCTTGGGGCAGATAAGAATCCTGTCGTCGAAAGAGTGATTGCTGGCGGGAATCTGCCGGCGGTGTCCTGCGTCATAGAGCGCGGCGAGCGATACGCGCGTTTGGGACTCGATCGCGTCGCGTCCGTGCGCTTGGAAAACGGCTCGACGCTTAACGAAGCTTTGATGATTGAGGCCGGCGCCCCGATCTTCAGCGGCGGGCGTTTCGTTGGTGTTGCATTGATCGGCCAGATGCTCAACACCTATTACAAGCCCCGCCCGGGATCGAGCTCGCTTCAGACGCCGCTGGTTGCCGAAACGAGGCAAACACTTTTGCGCGACGGCGAAGAAGACGCAGGCGCGGTCGTCGCACTTGGAGGAGTGATCGTGGCTTCCAGCGTTCCGCCCGGCAGTGCACCCAAACCAGGCGGACCCGCGTTGGTGGGAGCGGCGCACGATCCAGCGACAACTGAAGAGGAGTTTACGAATGCTGGGAGCAGTTATAGCGTCGCGTGGCAGCCGTTGAAATCGCTCGACGGCGCCGCGATCGGAGCGATTGGCTTCGCGCGCCCAACAAGAGAGTTCGAAGGGGCCACCGGGTCCGTCCGTGCTACGATGCTTATCGCGGGCGCGATTGCGATGTTGGCGGCGGGGGGAGCGGGTTTTATATTCGGACGCAATCTTGGAGCCAGGCTGGATGCTCTAACGCGGGCTGCCAATCGCTGGAGCGTGGGTGAGCTGAGCGCGTCCGCGCGAGAGCGCGACCCGCTACTTTCGAGATGGGTCCCACCGGAGCTTCTAAGCGACGAGATCAACGATTTGGGCGAGCAGCTTGACCGAATGCGCGAGAGTTTCCGTCAGGCGATCGAGCGCATTCGGAAGCGATGAAATCATTTGCGACTTGCCTGACATCGCGCTCATTTGGTGTATAATTTCATGACACGTGGACCAACGTCGGCATCGTCGCCTTCCCAAAACGAGATCGCGCGGAGCTTTCACCGCCGACGCACATCAATCGGAGGATTCTATATGAGAGCAAAACTCGTGACGTTCGGATTCGCCGCAGTTGCAATCTTGGCGCTAGTGTTTCAGGCTTCGCCCCAGGCTGTCGCACAAAACGCCAATAAACCTGCTCCAGCGAGGAAGGCGAAGCCAGCGGCAGCCGCCAAGAATACGAACGCCGGACAAAACGCCAACAAGCCTGCTCCAGCGAAGAAAGCGAAGCCTGCCGCCAAGAATAAGAACGCCGCCGAGCCGGCAGCGGCCACCGCCGAAAAGCCCGCTGCCAAAAAGCCAGCGCACAAGAAAAAGAAGGCGACGACGGCGATGAAGGGTGTGCCGTCGGGCGTCAGGAATTGTATAGAGCATCTTTCGCAGATGGCATCGAAGGATCCGCTTATTTCCTTCGAGGGTCACCCCGAGGAGATTGTCAACAACGGACTGCTGTGGAACGATCCAAAATCCAAATGCTCCGTTGGAAGCGATGAGAACATGAGAAAGAAACTCTTCGAGCTGACAACCGCCTGGCGGATGAAGGATGCCGCGAAGGTACGCTCGCTTTTGCAAGAGCTCGAGAGCATGTCGCCCAAGTAAGCAAGGGCGCTGGATTACTTTGACTCAACCACGAATCTCTGGCGGGTAGCGGCGCGAAGCCACTGGCTCCGCACGCTACCCGCTGAAGGCTATTCTGTCGTCGCCTGCCGTTGCTTGACACGCCAAGACCCGCTCGGATACGTTCAATCAAACAACTCCATCGAAATGAAACTAACAACAAAACTGATCCGGCGATTTACTGCGGGTTGTGTTGTGGTGTTGTCAGCCGTGCTGATCACCGCGTGCGGTTTGATCTCCAGCGACTCAAAGATCGATGAAGGAATCGTCATCGCCCCCAGGGAGAAAATTCGTTCGTCGACTGCTACTGTTGCACTTGACCTCGCAGAAGTGAAGCGCGGCGACCGGCTCGACATCATCGAACAGACTCAGGTCAAAACGCCGACTCGCATCGCCGAGTGGTATAAGGTCAGAACAAAGACCAAGGACGCAACCGAGGGTTGGATAGAAGCGCGCTACGTCATAAGCAAGGCGCTGGTCGATAAAGCTGCGGACATCTATGAGAAATCAAAGTTCACCCCGTCGCAGGGAACCGGTCGATTGAAAGTGAGAGCGCCGTTGCGCATCGAAGGCAGCGGGGACATCCTCACTTACTTGAGCCGCGGAACGATGGTTGACATAGTCGGCAAGACTCGCACGACCGTAAAACCTGATAAACAGCAGGAGTCCGACAGCGAAGACACCGAAGAACCCGAAACGCGAACGGTGCTCTGGTATCAGGTTCGACTGCCCGAGTCGGAAGTGCTGCGAGCAGGATGGGTGGGCGCGCAGCAAATTCAACTCGATGTCCCGGACGAGATAATGCATCTCGAGGGCGAAGGGCGGCGCTTCACCGGCTGGGTCCTCTTCGATCAAACCAAGACCAAGAAGGGCGAGCAAAAAGATAACTACATCGCGCTGATGAAGAACCTCGCGACTGAAGGGCCGGTTGACTTCACGCGGATATGGGTGCTCATCTACTCGCCGGATCAGGGTCACTACTCGGGACCCTACATCGAGGACGGATTGCACGGCGTTCTGCCGGTTACTATTCACCCGGACCACAAGGGTTTCACAATTCACGAGCTTGATGAGAACGGGAAGGTTGTGGCTGTCGAGTACGAAGCGATCAGAACCGATGCTTCTCATCTGCGAGTCAGGCGTCTCTCACCTAAGATGTTTTACAAGAAACAACCAGCCAGGTTTAAAACAAAACGAAGAAGATAAGATATTCATGAGGTCCGGCCTGCATCTCCGGGGGAGCCCTTAGGTTCTCTGTACCAGCGCGCGCCTGACAAGTATTCTTTGTTGGTTGGTTTCAATTGTGTCAGCGATCGCTTAGGGTCGAGGTGCGCGCAGGCCACATGAATTGAATTGATCAAAGCCATTGGCGCGACGTACGAATTGAGAAACGACGGGCTGACGACTCCGGCAATCAAATGCCTTTCGCAGTAACGGGCGATCGGGGTCGTGTCGCTGTCGGTAATCCCGAACGTCATCACGCCCTGCTTCCGCGCTCGTTGCACGGCTTCCACTGTGACCCTGATACATTGACCGAAGCTTATGCCGATGAGCAGATCCCTCGTCGTCAAGCCTTTGACTTTGTGTTGCAAATTTCCTTCGCTGCCCACTGGCGCCTCAGCATCGAATCCCAGAGTTGTCAGGCCATATGCGAAGTAATAGGAAAGCGACGCCGCAAAGTCCACGCCGACGACGAGAATGCGCTTTGAACGATGGATCAGCCTGGCCAGCTCGACTACCAAACTTCGATCGAGGTTGGATCTCAAC
>DATFWM010000453.1:0-4188 GCA_035259295.1 Blastocatellia bacterium
TGCAAAAAGGCGCGAGCCTTGACGAGGAAGCTCGCGTGCGAGCAACTCTTCAACTTCCGACGAAGATGTCAGACTCAAGGCTTCTTTCATCAGCGCGCGCGCATGTTCGATCTCGATTGACCGAATCGCGTTCTTAACCAATGGAATTGAGCCGGGAACCAGGCTCAACGTTCGGATGCCGAGTCCGATCAGCCCGATTGCATGCAGCGGATCGGCGGCCATTTCTCCGCACAGCTCGAGCGGCACGCCGGCGGCTTCGGCTGCTTGAACCAGTTGGGCGATTATACGCAGCACCGCCGGGTGAAGCGGTTGATATAGATGCGCGATGTTCTCATTGACTCGATCAACGGCGAGAAGGTATTGGATCAAGTCGTTCGTGCCCACGCTCAGGAAATCCGCTTCGCGAGCGAACAGGTCGGCCATCATCGCCGCCGCGGGAACCTCGATCATAACGCCGATCGGCAGCGACGCGTTGTGCTCGATGCGAGCCTCCGCAAGCTCCTGCTTAACGTCGGAAATGATTCGCTTGGCGTCGCGCAGCTCCGTAATCGTGCTGATCAAAGGCAGCACTACCCGCAGATGCCCATGCACGTTCGCCCGCAGAATAGCCCGAAGCTGAGTGCGGAAGATATGTTCCACTTTGAGCGAGAGCCTGATCGCCCGCAGCCCTAGAGCCGGGTTCTGCTCGGCTTCAAACCCTTCGAGCGTCAGCTTGTCGCCCCCCAAATCAAAGACTCGAATGTTTGCGCCGGCGTCTCCGGTAGCTTCGGCCAACTTCCGGTAGACTTCATATTGCTCGTCTTCTCCCGGCAGCTCGGGAAGTTGAGTCAGAAACAAGAACTCTGAGCGATACAACCCGATTCCTTCAGCGCCAAACAGCGCAAGCGATTCGATCTCGCTCGGAAGCTCGACGTTAGCTCGCAAGGTCACGCGCACGCCGTCTCGTGTTTCGGCCAACTGCGCCCTTTCGGGGACGGCTTCTTTTACCTTCGCTTCGCTCTGCTGCTTCAGTCGATAAGTCTGTAACCTTTGCTTCGAGGGTCTGAGAATAACCTCTCCACCCGCGCCGTCGATTACAATCGAATTCCCAGTTTTCGCCAGACGGGTGATGTCGTGTAGCCCCACAACTGCCGGAATGCCGAGCGAGCGGGCGATGATCGCCGAATGCGAAGTCATACCGCCTGCATCCGTAGCGAAGCCCAGCACGTGTTTGAAGTCCAGTTCGGCAATTGTCGAAGGCCAGATGTTGTTTGCAACAATGATGACGTCCTGATCGAGTTGCGACAGATCGAACTTGTCGTGACCCGACAGGACTGTGAGCAGCCGGGTGGCCACGTCTTCCAGGTCCGAGGTCCGTTCGCGAAGGTACGCGTCGTTCACCTGTTTGTAGACGTCGATGGCGCGGTCGGCTACCGAACGGACCGCCCACTCGGCGTTGACTCGACGCGTGCGTATCTCATGCTCGAGTTCGTTGATGAGCTGCTCGTCTTCGAGCATCAAAAGGTGCGCGTCCAAAATGAACGAATGCTCATAACCTAGTTCTTCTGCGAGCCGCACCTTGATGTCATGTAATTGAGCGCGCGCCTCCTGGAACGCCTGGCGCAAGCGGCGCACTTCCATTCGCGCTCGCGCAACCGACACGCCGGTATAGTAGAAATGATGGCGGCCTCGCTCATCGAGCCTGAGCACGCGCCCGACGGCGATGCCGGGAGAAGCGGGAATGCCTTGCAGCTTCACGTCGCGCGAACGAGTCACGCTAGAAGACGCCATCCGACAGTTCCTCTCCGAACTTCTGTTCGACCAATTCCAGGAGCGCGTCCGCAGCGCGCTCTTCGTCGTCGCCTTCAGTGTTGATTATAAGGCAGGTCCCTCGCGAGGCGGCAAGCAGCAGCACGCTGAGGATCGACTTGCCGTCGGCGACCTCGCCGGTGTCCTCGCGGCGAAGCTCGACCTTGCTTGCGAAGTGCGAAGCTCGCCGGACCAGTCTCGCCGCCGCGCGAGCGTGGAGTCCCAGGCGATTGGAAATCGTTACCGTTCGGGTTTGCATCAACTGAGTTGGCGTCTTTGCGTTCTTTGCGCGAAGCGGATTCAAGATTCGAGTTTCGCGCAAAGAACGCGGAGACTCGCAAAGACGCTAAGACTCTTTGATCGTCTGCCGAACTCGATCGCGATAGCGGATACACTCCGCGATCACCTTGCGATACTCATCTATCTCAACATCGCGCTCGCAGCACAGCAACAGCAGGTTTCTCTCGTCGGTAAAGTTTCCGTCCCACTCGATCACCTGATCGTCGCTCCAAGCCGAGGAATACTGCTGCATCTTCTCATCCGGCATCCGGTCGAAATAAGCGCGAAGGTTGACGCTGGTTTCGTCCATCGGCTCGTCTGACGGTTCTTGTTCGAAATTCCAAACAGGCTGCTGCATACGGTGAGTTATTCTTTGTGTGCGTGACCTTCTATCAGCTCGATCCTGATCTTGTCGGGACCCTCGATGAAAGCGTACTTGATTTTCCCGCCCGCCGCTGACTTGATTTCGTCGGTCACCTTCACCCCGTCTTTACGCAGCTTCTCCAGAGCTTCCGACAGGTTGTCGACGCTGAAACCGACATGATCGACCACGCGGCCTTTGGTCGAAGATACGCTTGTTTGATTCTTCCACTGCTCAGCGTAAGCTTTCCGCGAGTATTCCATTGGAAATATGATTATATTGACGTTGTCCATCATCAAAGACATGTTCGGTCCGATCTGAACACCTCGATAGATGCGAGGCTGTCGCGACACGGGTCCGGTTCCGCGCCGCACCGCTCCCAGATGTTTCATGTACCACTCGCCAGCCGAAACAGGATCTTCGCTGAACAGATGCAAGTGTCCGAAGCGATGGTGCGCGGCAGTGTTCAATTCGATCAGCGCGTGATCGGGACCCAACACGTAAGCGTAGTAGAACAATCCTGTCGCGCCGGTGTTGCCGCCGATGTCGCTTATGTCGGTTATGGGCGTGTCGAACTTAGTGCCCATGTCGAGTTGCTTCTGATAAGTCGCTTTCATGTCTTCGGCGCCCCAGCCGAAATGCCAAATAGCAGAAGTAAGCTGCCACGGCGGCGGTGAGCTTACTTTGTTGAACAGCAGCCACGATTTTTGCGCCCACACTGCGTCCATCACACCGGCGAAACGTCCCTTTTCGCAATCGAACTTGCTCGTGTAAAAATTGATGGCTGCGGCGGGGTCTGTCGTGTTCAGGTGCAAGTGGTGAAAGTGGGCGCTGACAATCGGCGCGGCGACTTCCTGAGGGTTGGCTTGCGCGAAGCTGTCAGCTTTTGGGTTGACGCCGACCGGTAGGATCGTTGCGCAGGTCAAAAAAACCCAGAGCAACATCTTGTACGCATTGCCGGGGTTAAGGGTGTGCTTGCTCATCGTCTTGTTCGTGTAAATCAAACAACGACCTGCGCTTTATTGCCCATGATCTAGTGAGTTGGCTTGAACGACTGTATGGCCCCCCAAACAACCCTTGCTCCCTCTTTGAAATCCTCATCTCGGTCCAGCCAAATGAGAGTGTAGATTTTTTTCTGGCTCGGGATCCGCATAAAAAACCAAACTGCATGAAACGTTACTCTTTCCAGCTCAGGCTTCGGCTGGTTTTTTAGCCTGAATTTCAGCTCCACTTCATATGTACTAAGGTTGGCAACAGTAGCGGATTGTTCCCCGTGAGCGATTACATTGAACTTACTGTAGGTGTTCAGAGTTGCTTCTTTGAGTTGGTTGTCGGTCTGCCCCTCATCCGAAATGGCCCGAATGGTCAACTCTGGTTTAGCGCCATCTGTTCTTTCTGCTCCTTCCATACTACAAATGACGTCCCCGGACGGTCTTACAATCACCCAGTCTTTGGGCAAGCTTATGCTAAAGTCTGGGTACTTCAGCACAGGACCTTGAGCGCTCTGGGAACGCGCTGGAATTACGGCGAAAGAGATTACAATGACTGCCGGTAGCAGAAAGTTCTTTCGCATTTATCGTCCTGGTCGAACTGATTTTGTTTCCTGTTCCCAGAATTGATGTTCCGTGCACTCATAAAGTGATGAGGGAGGCCGGCATTGACCGAGGTTTCCCTCGCCTTCATCAGAAGGTCACGCGTGCCGCAAATTGAAACGCGCGCGGCCCGCCAGTTCCGAACACGCCGCCAGCGGTCTGCAGAGC
>DATFWM010000454.1:0-3632 GCA_035259295.1 Blastocatellia bacterium
CGTGCCCCCGCTTCGGTCCACAAGGCGCTTTGTTAGTGAACACGCGCAAGCCTTCGAACTTGTAGCGTGGCACATCGTAGGTCACCGTCTGAAGCGCCCCCGTGTAGAACGTGCTCGCGACGCCGTAACTGCCGTACGCGCCGCCGTCCAAAAACGACCGGAAGTGCATCGCGGTGATTGCGCCGTCATTCTTCGCACCGGTCTTGATCCACATCAAAACGGGATGCCGGCCGCGATGGCAGTAGAAGACTTCCTCGCGAGTGAGCGTGATCTTCACCGGACGGCCGGTTATCATCGCAAGCTTGGCGACGACGATCTCGTGATTGAAAGGATCGCTTTTGCCACCGAAACCACCGCCGTTGGGAGTCGCGATCACTCGGATGTGACTGGCGGGCATCTCGAGCACCTTCGCCAGCGCGCGATGAACGTAGTGCGGCGTCTGAGTGGCGCTCCACAGCGTGAGTTTTTCATCGGGATCAAGCACCGCAACTGCCGCGTGTTGCTCCATCGGCAGATGAGTGTTGCCTTCGTAGAAGAACACGTCCTCGCGAACCAGGTCCGCTTCAGAGAATCCCGCTTCGACGGCGCCGAATTCGAGCGAGACCTTCTTGTGAACATTTCCGCCGTCTCCGTATTCATGGATGCGCGGCTCGGCCGTATTCAACGCGTCATCGATTGAAGCGATTGACTTGAGCGGTTCGTATTCGACCTCGATCAGATCCATCGCGTCGAAGGCAGTGTCTTCGTCAACGGCGGCGATGGCCGCGACGGGGTCGCCAATAAAGCGAACCTTATCGATGCATAGCGCTTGTTCGTCCTGACTGACCGGAAGGATCCCGTAGGGAATCGGCAGGTCTTTTCCGGTAATGACTGCAACGACGCCCGGGAGCTTGAGCGCCTTGGACGTATCAATGCGTTTGATCAAAGCGTGGGGAACCGGGCTGCGCAGCATCTTGCAGAACAGCATGCGCGGCAGAACTATGTCATCCGCAAAGAGGGTCTGACCCGTGCACTTCGCTCGGGCATCAACCTTGCGAAACGGTTTTCCGATGACGGCGTGTTTACCGTTGTTGTCGTCTTTCTTCATTCTTATGCATCTCGCCACCAAGACTCGAAGTCACTAAGAGACACCAAGATGCTTGGTGCTACTTCGTGTCTTGGTGTCTTTGTGGCGAATCAAACATCAAACCCATAAATGCTCTCGCGCGCGGGATCAACCGTCTCACCGCGCATTCGTGCGGCAGCCAATTCGACAGCTTCATAAATCTTGATGTAGCCGGTGCAGCGGCACAGATTACCCGCAAGCGCTTCTTTGATTTCGTCGCGGCTGGGACTCACGTTCTTCTCTAACAGCTCTTTCGCGACGAGCAGAAATCCAGGCGTGCAGTAGCCGCACTGCGCGGCGCCCAGATCGGCGAACGTCTCTTGCAGCGGATGTAGCCGCCCGCCATCCGCCATGCCCTCAACGGTTGTGACTTCCCTTCCCTGGACATCCAGACCGAGAAACAAACAAGAAAGAATCGGCCGGCCGTCAATTAACACCGTGCACGTGCCGCACTCGCCAAGCTCGCAGCCATGTTTAGTCCCGGTCAACCCGAGGTCCTCGCGCAAGACCTCAAGCAAAGTCTTATGCGGCGAGAAGGCAATCTCGGCCAGCTCACCATTCAACGTAAATTGGATGAGAGACTTTTGGTTCCTTGGTGCTGGCGTGCCGTCTTTCGGCTGGCTCCTCATCTTGACCCTACGCGTCCTCCGCTTTCCGCAGCGCGTCGGCAACAAACTCCCGCGCCGTAAGATCCGACCGCGCATTTGTGAATGAAGAAAGAGATTATATCAAACCGAACGGTAACTCACCGGGTTAGAAGCTCAGACCGGGGTTGAACCGCTTCATCGGACGCATCATGATCGCCCGGACCGCTGCCAGAATCTCATCTCATCTGATTCGGCGAATCATCTCACTTGGAGTCTCAAATGCTAACTGAGCCGCCAAACGATGGTTCAGAAGCCAGTCGAGGGTTCGCCTCAGATTCAGGTGTTGTTCAGGATGCGTCACAATGTCGGTTCGTACGACCAATGCAAGGTAGGGGTACCTAGAACTGCTCAACAATCCGTCTATGTTCTGGACAATGTTAATGAGTCGAAATACAGATTGAGCGTTATATAATCTTGAGCGTCGTCGGTTTTCGACTCCAACTTGCGCGCAAACTCGCCTGCCACCGATGGCTGCGAAGCACTCGCGGGCCCGACACTCAAGGGAATCATCCACAGTCTCCTGCCAAGGATGTATGCAGGTTTACGAAATGCTTAGCCACGATGGAAGAGCGCGAGCTTTAAGGCTTCTTGACTTCAGGCAGCTTCCTTGGTTCGTAGTAAGGTTTGCCGTTGAGCTTCTTTACCTCATCCCAGAACGTCGTGCCGTAATCCTTCTGCGCGTCCGACAATGCCCACGCCTGACGCTTGTAGTTCCAGTTGTCGGGAGACAATCTCTGAGCCTCTTTGAAATGTGCGATCGCGTCCACACCCTTGCCGTTCTTGTAAAGATATTCGGCCAGGGCAAACTCTGCGTCCGCCATCGCGCGTTCGGGACTCTGCGACTTCAACCGCGATTTCAATTCATCTTCGCCCACGACGTAAATGCTCTTATCGCCGTTCGCCACCCAGTCGCGAATTGCCTCAAGATACTCGCCTGCGTCGACTCCGTGCATAGCCTTGAAACGGTTGTCCGCGTAAGCGACCTCCGGCGGCCTAACGATTTTTCCTTTCTCGTTGATCCAAACCGCAGTCGGCACGTTGACCATATTGTAGAGCTGAGTCACGAGATGTTTGTCATCTACCAGCGCGGTGAACTCGGCTTTGGCTGCCGTGATCCACGGGCCGGCGTCTTTAACACCACCGGTGTCTTGAGCGATCGAAAGGATTTCAAAATTCTTGTCCTTAAGCTCATGATAAAGCGTCTGCCAAACTGGCAGATCGAGCCGGCAGCCTCACCACGAAGCCCACGTAATCAGCAGCACCTTCTTGCCGCGATAGTCCGCCAGCGAATGCGAGCGTCCGGCCATGTCCCGCAGCGTAAAGTTTGGCGCTTCAAGCGACGCCAGATAAGTACCGCGTTCATCCTCACGCTTGCCGAAATACCAGACGCCGTTCTTGTCGTCGCGTGCGACTGGTTGCCTGACGAGCCGCGCGAACTCGCTCAAGTTGAACCACGTCACCGAGCCCTTCTTTGAAACGAAGCTCTCTTTCTTGGCTTTTGGAATGGGAAAGCAAAGCTCATCGCGGCATATGCCCTGCGGCTTTACTACAAACCTCGTGGCACGGGTGAGGTCTTTCAGCGTCACCCAAAGATCATTCGATGTTTCATCAGAAACGATCACTTCAGTCGCAACGCCGTCATAGACCACGGTCTTGCGGGTTTGCTCCGCTGCAAAGGAAATCGCACCCATCGCACAAATCGCGACCGCCACGCCTACCAACTTAATGTGCATACCGCAAACTCCTTCGAGAGAAATTGTAGTGGCTTTTGATAGCGACCCGGATGATAGCAACGCTGGCTGGGGACAGCAAGGTAGTTGGTGTTTCGGAGACGCTCAGCACCTTCAGTCAAGAGTTCACTTCCAAAGTTCGCGAACGTT
>DATFWM010000455.1:0-9706 GCA_035259295.1 Blastocatellia bacterium
GTTAAGCTCTCAACCGTCCTCTCCAATCTTCTTAGTCGCTCAGCCAACTCGGGCAGCTTTGAGTATAGCACCTGCGATCGACGCCAGGCATTGTGATCGCGAGCCGGAATCATCCCGCTCATCACTTTGCCAGCCGGAACATCCTTTGTAACGGCCGCTCCGCCAGTTATCGTAACTCCATCCCCGATCGAAACGTGATGGGCTGTTCCCACCTGTCCCGCGATTACGCATCGGCGGCCTACGCGCGTGCCTCCGGAGAAGCCGGACATCGCAGCGACTACCGTGTCTTCTCCGATCTCACAGTTGTGACCGACATGCACGAGATTATCGAGCTTGACGCCTCGCCTCAAAACTGTTTCGCCGAAACCGCCGCGATCGATCGTGCAATTGGCCCCGATCTCACAGTCATCTTCAACAAGCACGCGTCCGAGTTGAAGCAACTTTAACTGTCGGCCTTCTTCGTCGGCGACGAAGCCGAACCCATCCGCGCCGATGACCGTTCCCGAGTGTATGATAACGTGGCCGCCAATCTCGCAGTCGTCATAGATCGACACGTTTGCATAGATGATCGTGTCATCACCGATGCGGCATCGATCGCTTATTGCAACACCAGGATGAAGAGTCACTCGATCGCCGATAACCACGCCGCGGCCGATCGTTACCCGCGGATAGATCGAGGGCTCGTGGCCCAGAACGGTTCCCTCGCCCGCTATCAAGTCGCGGCTAACGCCAATTGGTTCATATTTGGTCCTATGCAGAATTTGAATTGCGCGCGCAAAAGCCAGCTTTGGGTTGTGAGCGACAACCAGGTTTGCGCCCGACGCTTCAATCGGCTCAGCCACGATAACCGCAGTCGCGTGAGTTTCGCTTATCCGAGCCTTAAACGCGGCGTCCATGGCGAGAGTAATATCACCTTCCGACGCAAGATCAAACGGGCGGGCGCGTGCGATCTCGGCGCTCGAATCACCTCTCAAGTCGGCCTTGATCAACTGTGCAAGCTCTCTTAGTTTGAGCATAACCTGTCGATGCCACCAACCCGCGGACGAGAAAGTTTCACATGCTGGAAGCTGCCTAGGCAACTGCCCCCAAAAACTTGGCAGCCTTTGAAGCGCTTTGATAGACTTGGGATCGACGACGCGAGACACATACGGAGAATCGCTGTTGGAAGTCAAAATATATACTAAGCCAGACTGCCCTTTTTGCGAAAAGGCGCGGAAGTTCTACACCGAGCGCGGGATCGTTTTTCAGGACCTGAACGCGCAAGACGACTTGAAACTGCGTGAGGAAATGCTTTCCATTACCGACGGCGACCCGACCGTCCCGGTAATCGTGGAAGATGGATTACTGAAGCAAATTGGATGGGAAGGTCGCGGATGAACGGTGCACTAACTCCGGGCGGTCGGTCTGGGGAATAACGTAAAAAGAAAGACAACAGGTGATGACGAGAACTGCAACAGAGCGAAGCTTCAAGGGACCCTACAAAGAATCACTCTCCGAGCTTGCGGAGCTGATTACTTGGCTTCAGACTGAACACGACAAGTCGTTCGTGAAAGCAGGAGACGATAAAGTCTACGCGTTTGGCGGCGACGGATTCGTGCTTGTATTGGACGAGCGAGTCTGGGATGGACTCATCGAATTGATCACTCCTGGTGGTGCGCTTTCGATCAGTCCCGGAGAAGGCGGCCAGACCACCGTGACGTCAGCCGTCGAGGGGGAAGGTGCGATAAAGAAGCTTCTCAAACAAGGGATCCAGGGTATTCGAACGTATTACGAAAACCGTTATTGGAGCACCCCGAAGACTGCTCAGCCTTGATGTCGGTCGATTGAGTTACGCTCACTCAGCAGCTTCAGACAACAATCTACAAGAGCCTGGGGATTCGACTCGAAAACCAACTCCGCGCCGCTGTTTTTGCTTGAGATCGTTACGATCTCTTTGATTCTATCCGCCGCGCCTCCAGTTCCCTCGAGGACTCCGATCAATCTGCCCTCGTCGTACGCGATGGTGAACTCGTTCAAGGTGCCGATTCCTCCGCCAAAAATAATGACAATGTCGGAAGTTCGAATGTTTATCACGTTGCGCCCTTTTAGACCGAAGCCGGTGTAAACGATCACATCCACGCTGTTGTCCGGAAGCGAATACTCGGAAACGTGCTCGTCCCAGGAGGATGCCGGCGAGATGCCTATCGTCAACCCGCCGTGCCGGCGCGCTGCGCGAGAGACGATCTCGGGGAGGCCAGTGGTTGCGCCTGTCACGAGAATACAATTCCGCTCAGCTATTATTTGCCCTAATCGCTCGCCTACCGATGACAGGTGAGTTTCGTCAACAGTCTCGGCACTCGAAGATCCCATTACGCCTATGCAAGGCTTTCGACTAGAGGCATTAATCGAGTCTCCTTTCATCTTCAGCCAGCCTTAATGTAAAACTTTAAGTTAATGGCCTTCGCGAACTTCCTTAGACTAGATAGCCCGATAAAAAGGCAATTCTATGATCGACGCCGAGAGAGTCGTCGATCCGGTTTGAACTGCGACCGAATTGCCGGGATCAAAGAACCCATACTTTGCGTAAGCGAGAGCTATCACCGAGCCGAGGCTCAAAGAGCGCAACGCGCTTGTGACAAATCCAATTTCTTTACCGTCCTTGACGACCGGATCATGGCGTTTCGGTGCGACATCCCCCTGGATTACAAGCCCCGAGAGCCTCTTGCTGACGTGGCCTCTGTAGGTGGCCATTGCGACGGCTTCCTGTCCGGTGTAGCAACCTTTATCGAAGCTCACCGCGTCGTTCAGTCCCGTCTCAAGCATCATGTTTGATTCGTCAACGTCGACACCGTATACAGGAATGCCTGCTTCTATTCGCAATGAGTCCAGCGCTCGGAAACCGAACGGAACTATCGAGTGAAAGCTTCCCTTCAACAAGACGAAATCCCAAACGTCCTTCAACGCCGCTCCCGGAACGAATATGTCGAAGCCTAAATCTCCTGTATGCGAGGACTTCGCAACAAGCGCGCGATGGCCCGCGATCAGCGTCTCAAACCACTCGTGTTCAGAAAGCGAAGGCACTGGTTCGAAGCAGATTTCTTTCATGACAAGCTGTGACTTAGGCCCTTGCACCGATAGCGATCGATACTCTTCAGAAACATCTTTAACTTTGAAGTCGCCAGCGTAAGAGAAGGGGAAAACATAGTTGAAGATTTGTTCATGTGTCTGAGGATCATTAACGACAAGATAGCCGTCGCCTAGATTAAGGACCCGGCAAAACGCTTTCACTTTGCCGTGGCCGGTCAAGAAGGCCGCGCGCATTCCGTTTCCCTTAGCGAGACTCTTTACATTGTTGGTCACAAGCCCGTTGAGAAACTGAGTCGCCTCGCCACCCGAGACCTCGATCGCGCCGCGATAGGAAAGGTCGATCAGGCCAGCGTGCGCGCGCACAGCTAGATGCTCTGCGGCGGGACCGGAATACGATTCGGCCATCTCCCACCCAAAGACCTTATCAAAGCTTGCACCAAGCGTCTTCTGGGCGTCATGCAAAGGAGATCTTCTTAAAAGCTGCTCTTCCGCCTCTGCCATCTTTCACCTCGTGGGAGTGAATTCTAAACTATCATCATTGGACCGGGGAACGCAAAAACGACAGGCGCTCGGAGTCCGCGGACCTGAAGCCGGTACTCTGAACGCCCGTTCTTAAATTGACGCCTCACCTGTCGAGGGGTCGACTGTTCAAGCAAACTATTTCAAGTGAACTCAGAAGGCGAAGATCGCCCTCACTTCGAAGGCTGGTCCTGAAGCTTTGTCAGCTCCGCTCGCAACGCTTGATAATCTTCCTTCGCAGTTGCTCGAAACTTTAAGTTGCGATAGCGTATTGTCCCGTTCTTGTCGATCAGGTAAATAGTCCGCTTTTCGAGGCCTTGCAGCTGGGGAGTAAAACTGGCGTAAGCCTTTCCCACAGCGTGGTCGTGATCCTGCAACAACGGGATGTTGAGGTGATTGGCCTTCGCCCACTCGTGATGAGTGAAAACATAATCCCCGCTGATGCCGAACAGCTTAGCATTTAACTTCGCGAGATCGCTCCATTCGTCCCGGAAGGAGCACATTTCGGCCGTTCAGCCACCGGTCCAATCTGCGACGTAGAACGCGAGGATCACATTCGAGCCTCGCAAGCTAGAGAGTTTGACCCACTCGTCTTTCTTAGTGTGCACGCCGGCCTGATCCGCCCACGGCAGCTCGAAGTCTGGCGCCGGCTGACCCACCTGCGGACCCTCAGCAGAATCATCGGCGGGCTTGGCGTCCTTTTTCTCCTGTCCGTGCGCCAACGTGAGAATCATTACCACACATATCAGCAACCCAAACAAGGCACTTCCCTTCCCTTTCATTGCGTCTCCTTTCTGCGCGCCGAGCGTTGAAAAATGTGATGAAGCTCGCATCAGCAAAAACCTCGACGCCGACAATAGATAACACAAAAGTCTACTTTATGGCTAGCCTCGCGCCGACGCGGTGAGTATAATTGCCCGTCGCAGCTATGGGCGTTTGATACTGGCGCGCTGAGAAGAAGCACACCGGCGCTCGACATTTGTCACCTACAAAAGGAGAAACGTCATGAGTGGCTTGGATCAACTGTTCCGCTGGTTGCATGTGTTTGCAGGGATCTTATGGATCGGAATGCTGTACTTCTTCAATTTCGTGAACGGCCCATTTGCAGGAACACTCGATGGTGACTCCAAGAAGAAGGTCGTCCCGGAATTGATGCCGCGAGCATTGTTCTGGTTTCGGTGGGGCGCGGCTTATACGTGGATACTCGGCGTGTTGCTGCTGGGAATCGTCTTCTACAACGAACTCTCCAATCTTCTCGGAGCCGGAAACAAGGGCTGGCAGACAAGCACGACCGTGATGGTGGCGATCACCTTCCTTGCGCCTTTTCTCTACGACATCCTGGCAAAGTCAGGGCTGGGGAAGAACACAAAGGTGCTCGGTACTGTCGGCTTTGTGCTTGTGGCGATAGTGCTCTACCTGATGGCGAATTGGGCTAAGTTCACTTATCGCGGTTACCTCATTCACATCGGAGCAATGTTCGGCACGATCATGGCGTTTAACGTCTGGTTCAGGATCTGGCCGAGCCAGAAGAAGATCATCACCGCAGTTAAAAACGGTGAAGCGCCCGATGCGGCGGTCGTTGCCCTTGCAGGTTCACGGTCACGCCACAATACCTATCTGTCGCTGCCACTGATCTGGGCAATGCTCAACGCCCATGCCACATACTTTGCGGGCGGCAATCTTTCCATTAAGGAGGATTGGGCATGGGCCACTATGCTCGCTGTGATCCTGGTCAGTTGGCACATAATCTGGCAGTGCTATAAGAAAGCCGCGAAGGTCAAAGGCTTCTAGGGGCGCTGTTATCAGTTCAGTTTTTTGGGGGCTGATGCTCGGTGGGACTCTTGCGGCGTTGCGGCTGTCGTGCAGCACCGCCGCGGTTCAAAAGGCTGACGAGTCTTCACTATCGGAGCCGGACTGCTCAGTGGTAGAACTCGGGCATCAGACACCGTCGCAACTCGCCAAGAGGTATTATACCGAGAACGAGCTGCCGCAGCCGCAGCTTCCAGTTGCGTTCGGATTGCTGAAAGTGAACCCGCTCCCCATCATCGACGTGACATAATCAACCTGAACGCCGTCCAGATACTGGCGCGAGAACATATCCACGAAGACTTTCAATCCATCGTGCTCCACAATGTCATCGCCGGGACGCGGGCCGTCTTCAATTTGCATCGAGTAGGAAAATCCACTGCAGCCACCGGGCACCACGCGAATCCGCAATCCTGCTTCAGGCCCAGCGTTCTCGTTCTCGATGAACTTCTTAACTTCCGTAATAGCAGTTGTCGTCAGCGTAAGCATTCTCTCTCCTTACGTTTATCGGTTGATGTGATTCTTGCTGTTGTTCAGCCTGTTTATTATAAGGTGTCGCCATATTCCTAATCAAGACCTAGTCGACATTCGCCACGACACAAAGCTGCCTAGCACCTTCATGCTGGTTCGTTGTCTGATGACTTCGCAGTCTCCTCTAAACAACGAAGCGATCGCCTCGCGCGTCGCTCATATCGATGATGGGCAATCCGGCGCCTCGCGACGCAGAAATACTTAGTTGGGTTGCAACATTGTCCGCGATTTCTTTAAAGGCCTCGGCCTGAGGACTGTCAGGCATCCCGACAACCACCGGTACGCCTATATCGCCGCCCTCACGCACGGTGATAGATAGAGGAATTTGCCCGAGCAAGCTGCTATTGAAGCGCTTAGCCAAACGTTCACCGCCTCCAACTCCAAAGATCTCGTGGCGCTCCGAGCAGTTGGGGCAAACGAAGTAGCTCATATTTTCGACTATTCCCAAAACAGGAATGTGGACTTGCTCGAACATGTTGAACGCCTTGCGCACGTCCGCCATCGCCACTTCTTGAGGCGTTGTAACCAGCACCGCTCCCTGTACCGGGACGAGTTGCGCGAGGCTAAGTTGAGCATCGCCGGTGCCCGGCGGCATGTCGACGATCAAGTAATCAAGCTCGCCCCACTCGACATCGTAGAGGAACTGCTTCACTGCTGTGTGCAACATCGGACCCCGCCAGATCACCGGTTTGTCTCCGCGATTGAGAAAGCCTAATGACATGACCTTAATGCCGTAGACCTGATGCGGAAGCAACCGCTGTCCGCTCACGGCGGGCTCTTCGTTAACGCCAACCATAATCGGCACGTTTGGGCCGTACACGTCCGTATCAAGCAGCCCGACGCTTGCGCCGTACTGGCCAAGCGCAACTGCGACGTTTACCGCAACCGTCGACTTTCCAACTCCGCCCTTCCCCGAGCTTACGGCAACAATATTGGCTATGCCCGGCACCATCTGTTTGCCTTCCGCGGCGCGGGCCTTCGGTATTTCAGATTGCAAATTGATTTCAACAGCTTTGACTCCCGGAAGAGTGAGCACGGCATCGCGAGCTGCTTGTTGCAGTTTTCGCTTGGTGGGCGAGAGCGGAGTGTTCAGCACCAACTTGAATGTCACCGTCGAGTCTTTCACTTCAAGATCGCGGATAAAGTTCAGGCTCACGATGTCGCGATTCAGTGCGGGGTCTTTCACCGTCCGAAGCGCAGCGAGAACCGACTCTTGATTGATGCTTGGCATTACAATACCTTCGCGCAACCACTGATTCATAGTAGGTAGCGGGGAATTCGTTTGTCAACTTTGGCCTACTTCGCTGCCGACTCTGAGCTATAATCACAACTAACAACGAGGCGAGGAGCCACAATGTCAGAACCGCAGAACGCCAAAGCGTGTGAACAACTTGAAAAGGTACAGCGGCAGCTCTCGCGTTACGAGCATCCTCTGTTCAAGTTTGGAGCGCGATCGGTCGAGCGAGGCGTCGAGGTAATAATCACGTTGAAGCTTAAGGGCGTTTACGATGAACCGTATCGATTGTGCCTCAAACCCAGAGAGATCGAGGCGAGAGGATTCGAGTGGGACTTCCAACGGCAACTTTACAACTGTTTACACGATTACCTGGTGGAGATGTTCACCCGGAGTCCGCACATCACCGAAATTTGATCCGCATCCGAATACGCAGATTGCGCACGCGCTTGCTACCGCTCGCGATACCGACTACGCGCGAGGATGAAACTTCTTGTAGATCTCCCGAAGCCTCTCGTTTGTTATATGAGTGTAGATCTGCGTGGTGCTGATGTCGCTGTGCCCTAACATCATCTGAACCGATCGAAGATCGGCGCCGTTCTCAAGCAGATGAGTGGCAAAGCTGTGTCTCA
This sequence comes from Blastocatellia bacterium, assembly GCA_035259295.1. Taxonomy (GTDB): domain Bacteria; phylum Acidobacteriota; class Blastocatellia; order UBA7656; family UBA7656; genus Onstottus_A. Next base: position 7,789 of record DATFWM010000455.1, read on the forward strand.
GAAGATGCGGCGTGATGTGCCCGATTCCAGCCTGTTCGCCGTACGCGACGATTATCTTCCAGAAGGCCTGTCTGGTGAGAGGCTCCCCGCTGCCGGTAACGAACAGCGCCGACGACGACTTGCCTCGCGGCATCAAGCGTGAACGAACCGCAAAGTATTTTCGGGTCCACTCGATCGCGCTCTGTCCGAGAGGAACAGCTCGCTCTTTGCCGCCCTTTCCAATAACTGTAAGGAAGCCGACATCAGGATTGACGTCGCCAATTGACAAGCCCACCAACTCTGACACTCGAAGTCCGGTTGCGTACAAGACTTCAAGCATCGCCTTGTCTCTCAATCCAATCGCGGTCGAGGCGTTCGGTGAGCCGAGCAGCCTAACAACCTCCTCAGGCGCAAGAAAGTGGGGCAGAGACTGCCAGGACTTTGGCGATTCGAGATTTGAGCTCGGGTCTTTCTTCAGGTGTCCATCTTGCACTAGATATTTGAACAGGCCTCGAACAGTTACTAGTATCCTTGCGATTGTCTTTGGATCCAGACCTCGCTTGCGAATCGATCTGACAAACGCGGCAAGATCATCTGCATGCAGCGACTCGACGTCTTTGCCGCGTTCGCTGGCAAAGCGGGAGAGCTTCGCCAGATCGTTGCGATAAGCGGTTAATGTGTTTGACGATAGACCGCGCTCGACGCGCAAATAACTTATGAATGCTTCTTCGTGCATGGCTCCGCAGGCAAGATGCCTGCCCGACCGGGAAGATGCGGGGGTTGACATATTCTATTCCAACTAACAAGAATGGAAAAGCCGCGTGCTGCCACGAAGACACAAAGACACAAAGCTCCGCGAAGGCCAAACAGTTCGACTCCTCTTGGTGATTCCTTGTGTCTTGGTGACTTGGTGGCGAATTTTCCAAAGGTCATTATCGTGAAACTAGCAGAGCTTGCCGTTAGACTGGGGTGCGAATTGGAAGGCGATGGTGCAATCGACATCGCCGGAGTCGCAACGTTGGAGAGCGCGGGCGCAGGTGATCTAAGTTTTTTCACCAACCCCAAGTACCACAATGAAGCAAAGACAACCCGCGCTTCTGCTATTCTAGTGGGCCACGACTGCCCTCCAATGCAAATCGCGCTTCTGCGCCACAACAATCCTTATTTGGCTTTTGCTAAGGCAGTCGAGATTTTCTTCAAACCGGCTCCAGTCGTCCCATCGATCCATCCGACTGCGTGGGTCTCCGATAGTGCGGTAATCGGCAACGACGTATACATCGGGCCATACGCCCACGTTGGCGAGCGGGTAGTCTTGGGAACTGAAGTTCAAATTCACACGCGATGCACGATCCACGAAGACGCCGTGATTGGCGATGGTACCGTGCTCCACTCCGGTTGTGTGGTGCGAGAACGAATAGTCATCGGCAAGCGCTGCATCATCCAGAGCAATTCAGTCATTGGCTCTGACGGTTTTGGTTACGCGAAACAACAGAGCGGCGAATGGTACAGGATCTTGCAAGCGGGAACAGTCGTTATCGAGGACGACGTAGAGATTGGAGCCTGCACAACAATTGACCGCGCTGCACTGGGGGAGACGCGGATTCAAAAAGGAACCAAGATCGACAACCAAGTCCACATTGCGCACGGCTGTATCATTGGCCCGAACAATTTACTTGCCGCTCAGGTCGGCCTTGCCGGTTCGACAAAGACAGGGACGGGCGTGATTTTGACGGGGCAGGTCGGCGCAGCCGGCCACCTGACAATTGGCGACGGCGCGGTTGCAACGCCGCAAACGGGAATAGCCAACTCGGTGGAAGCTGGTATGATTGTCTCGGGCGCGCCTGCGATCGATCACAGGAACTGGTTGAAATCATCCATAGCGTTTTCTAAACTTCCCGAGCTTCAGAAGACGGTTCGCAGACTCGAAGCTAGAGTCGCG
>DATFWM010000456.1:0-3862 GCA_035259295.1 Blastocatellia bacterium
AGCTTTTCGGCCAACTCAATTGCGCGCCCGCCCCAAAGAACTGCCTGCTGAGTCTCCTCGGCAAGCATATGTAGCTGCGCGCGATTGCTGTAGGCCATTGCCAGTTCCGGACCGGGTGGCAATTTCTCCAAAATCTCAACCGCTTGGCTGCTGTAGGCCTCGGCTTCGGTTTTCTTTCCCAGGTACCAAGTGAGACGGGACATCCATCGGAGATTATCGCCGAGCTTGCAGTCGTCACCGAGTTCTTTCCAGATATCGAGAGCGTTGCCACGAGCCTTTGCTGCTTCCTCCATCTGGTCGGTGAGATAACATTCGTAGGATCGACACTCGAACAATCCGGCGCGTTTTTTTGGAGTAAGGCTATCAGCATAACGCAACGCTCTCTCGTAATGTGATGCCGCCTGGCGATGCGCGTTGAGCGCGGCCGCCTTTCTCGCTGCTTCGGGCGCGTACTTGAGCACCGCGGCGCTGTCGCCGGCTTGACACGCGTGATGAACTACTTGCGCAAGGAGTGGCTCGTAGCCTCGATTAAGAATTGCTTTTAATACCAGAGCATTCAAGCTTTGGCGACGCGGAGCAGGAATCGATTCTTCTATTGCCAATCGAGCGAGCTCGTGCCGAAAAGCAACCGCTTCGCCTTCCGAGCGCAGAACTCCTGCGACAAGACACTCTTCAAGAGCATCCATATCGAGAACATTCGCTTCAATGAGCAGCGACATTTCGGTTCTTGCTGGAATGACCGACACGAATTCCAAGAGCGCGCGAGCTCGTGGTGAGAGCCGCGCCGCTCGCGACGTCACTGCATCGAACACCGTAACCGGAACGCCCGATTCTTTGCTCGCAAGAGCTTCGGTCACGAAGAATGGATTTCCTCCAGTAACAGCGAAAAGATTTTCAACCTGACGACCGGCCCGCTCCGCAAGCTTGTCGACGGCCCCGCGCGAGAGCGGGACGAGTCGAATGCGAGCTACTGATCGGTTAGGCAAATCTCCGAAGACAAATTTCAAGGGATGATCAGGGCCCACTTCATCGTCGCGGTATGTGACAATCAGCATCGAAGTTGTCTTGCTGATCCGCCGACCGAGGAACTTGAGTAGATCGAGTGTGGCTTCATCAGCCCAGTGGACATCTTCGATAACCACGATGGTTGGGACACGACCATGTGCAAGTTCGCCGATAGCGGCATTGAAGATCGCCGCACGAGAGGCTTCTTCATCGAGAAGAGCGAGCAGCCGGCTCTGGCTCTGGTTGGCTATGTCGTAGAGCGGGCCGAGTGGGCGAGCAGTAAACAAGGCATCGCAGGCGCCCCAGAACACGCGCGCCTGCTTCTGATGAGTTTCGGTGAATCGTTCGACGAGCGAAGTCTTTCCGATGCCGGATTCGCCGCTTACTAAAACAAAGCGGCCGTTTCCGCCGTTTACATCGCTGAGTACGGCCTCCAGATCATCGAGTGATTGTTCCCTTTCGAGCAGTTCCATTCTTTTCTCGTTACCGACAGTGGATGCAGATTAGCAAGGTAAGTAGATATCGACCGGAATGCAAGAGCAGGCTGCTACTTATCTTGTATTCGTGCAAGATTGCGGAAACGTTGCATCGCGAAACCGCTCCTATTCTCCACTTTTGTGGGTTTTTCTGCCTAGACGTTATCGATCGATGGGTCGGTTGTTTCTCAACATAACAGCGACGAGTTCTCTTCTGCTTCCCAGTCAAAAAAGCCGAACAGACAAAAAAATCTGACGAAATATTTCACGAATTACGTCATGTAGTAATAGGTTCGCTTTGTCATTGCCGTGATGCGGCGCACAATCACCTGGCTCAGGAGGTCTCATGGCCCAACCCACCCCGCATTCTAACATCGAGGCTTCGCTGGGCGACGTGAGCGGCCAGGTTGCCGTTGGTAACTACAATGTCCAGATACACGCGGAACACGGCGCGATCGTTAATTTTACCCCCGCTAAAAAGCAACCTCGTCCATCTCCTCGACCGTCCCCGCAGACGTTGAGGCCGCGACCCTTCGCACTCCTCGATCGGGAGAGCGAGATTGAAGTTGCGCTTTCGAGCGTTGCCGCTTCAACGCCCGTTCAGTTTTACGGACCTGCAGGCGCGGGAAAGACGAGCCTTCTCAGGTACCTCGCGTATCGCCGTGAAGTCGAAAAGCTCAAGGACGGCGTCGTATTTCTGTCGGCACTCAATCAGCCGGCGGAAGATCTTCTTCAATCTTTATTCGACGCTTTCTTTGAATGCGATCGCCCTTTCAAACCGAATGATGCGCAGCTTCGTCATTACTTCAAAGACATACAAGCAGTGGTTCTTCTGGATGACGTCGAGCTGGCGAGTGAACAGGTTGGACTCGTTCTCAACATAGCGCCCGGTTGCGCATTCGTGATCGCCTCTCCGGACGCTAGCCTCTGGGGTGAAGGACGCGCGGTTTCTTTGCAGGGGTTACCCAACGATGACTCGCGGGCGCTGATCGAACGGCAGCTTGGACGCGCGCTGACTGCGGCCGAGATGGGAGCCGCACGGACAATCAATGCCGCAGTCGAAGGCCACCCGCTTCGGATCGTTCGTCTCGTGACTTCGGCGTCGAGACAGAACCGGTCGCTTCTTGAAATGGCAGCCGATCTGGAGAAGTCTCGTTTGCAAAACGTGGCGGGCGGACCGGCAGCGCTTGTCGACGCAGAGTCCTTCGGACATTTGTCCGACGATGAGCGAAAGGCGCTGTCCATCGTGGCTGTATTCGAGGGTGATCCCATAAGCTCGCGACATATCGCCGCTTTGATCGGGGACGCGAATGCGCAAGGTGCCCTCGATTCGCTCGTTCATCGAGGCCTGCTTCGCGTTGAAGGCGATCAATATTCGATAGCAGGTGACGCCACCAAGATCGCCACGCACTTGGGAGACCTCTCGCGATTGCGTAGGAGTGCGCTTGCATACTTTGCGCATGCTGCACAAGTGGCGGAGGGGCACACACTAGATTCAAAAGCGCTGTTAAAAGACTCGGGCGCTATCATTCGATTGCTGAAGTGGGGAACGGCCGCAGGTCGTTTGGAAGAAGTCGAGCGACTTGGTCGTTCAATCGAAGGAACGCTCGCGGTGAGCGGGCGATGGGGAGCTTGGGCCAACACTCTCCAACAAATCCTTAGAGCAGCGCAAGTTATGAAGAAGCCTGCCGAAGTTGCTTGGGCCATGCATCAGCTCGGAACCCGCGCTCTTTGCATGAACGATGCTTCGGCAGCGATGTCCTACTTGAATCATGCTCTCTCGATGCGCCGATCAATCGGAGATGAGATCGGTGCGTTGGTGACTAAGCACAACCTTGACTTACTGCTGAGTCCGCCGCCAGATGGGCCCGGACGGGACCGGAAGCTCCGCCGACTTGTCAAACGCTTTGTCATCGCAACGACGGTCCTGCTGCTCAGCGCCGTTGGGATCTGGTCCGCTCTACTGCCGGGCACAGCGGAGATCAAACCGTCGAAGTTGGATTTCAAAGAACAGGTACTCAATGTGCGTAGCGAACCTCAGGCGGTCTCTATCAGCAACCCTCATTGGAAGAGCGTCGGGATTTCCAAAGTGGCGATTGAAGGACCAAATGCCGATGATTTTCTGATTGCCGAGAACGATTGTTCGTCCGGCTCAGTCAGCCGCGGGCGCGACTGCATGATTAAGGTCGCTTTTGTTCCGACTCTTACTGGAGAGCGTACGGCGAAGATGATTATCGAGACCGGAAAGGAATCTGTCGCTACTTCTATCTCGTTGACCGGTATCGGAACTCCGCCTTCGGCATCCGGCGTCGTGATGGATCCGGATGTACTGTCCTTCACGGACCAGCAGATGAATGTCCAGAGCGAGCCGCAGCTGATCA
>DATFWM010000457.1:0-5077 GCA_035259295.1 Blastocatellia bacterium
GTAAGTCGATCGAGTTGGGAGCATCCGCGCGCGCAAACCCGAGATTGCATCACATCTTCAGCAGCGCCGAGTACGGCATTGAACGAGTTGAGCGCGGGATACCTGCGTTGAGGCGTGCGCACTATGCGTTCGCTCGCCGCGAGCCGCGGGTTTCGTTACTTGGGGATGAATTTCGCATGGAGCTCTTCGGAGTTTGATTCGAGGCGAGAGCTCGGCGAGGTTGTCAGGAGGTGATTATGCAAACCGAGTCGGAAGTTAAAGGCGCGTTTAAGCTGTTGCTGCTCGCGTGCCTGTTGACCCTTGCGCTCTGGTTCATTCCGTTCGCTGAAGTTGTAACTTATCCGATTCGACTTTTCGTCACCTTCATCCACGAGAGCGGACACGCATTGGCCGCGTTGGCGACGCTGGGCGAAGTTAACAGAATCGCGCTGGATTGGAGCGGCAGCGGAGTGACGTTCACAAGAGGCGGCCTGGGGATGTTGATCTCGAGCGCCGGGTATCTGACTACGACTCTGTACGGCTCAGCGCTGCTGCTGTTTTTGAGACGCGAGCGGAACGCAAAGACGGCGGCTATGGCAACCGGGGCGTTGTTATTGCTGATGACCGCATTGTTCGGCGGAAACGTGGTTGCGTGGTTCGCAGGCCTGGTGTTTGGAGCAGGGTGTTTGCTGCTGGGATTAAAAGGCAAGCCTCGATTCCTTCATTTCTGCATGAGCTTTCTGGCGATACAGTGTTTGTTGAATGCCTTCTACGATCTACGCACATTGTTATTCGTGTCCGCTTACGATCCCGCGTTTCCTACCGATGCTCGAAACATGTCACAAGCGACGGGAGGGTTCTTGCCGCCAGTAGTCTGGGCGGTCGGATGGGCCTTGCTCTCAACTGTAGTGGTAGTCGCTACATTGGTTGTCTACTATCGGAGTTTGCGACAACGAGCTGCATTGACAGACGCGCCGGCAGTTGCGCTTATCGATGAACAATCGGCGACCGCTGTTCATCGCCACAACATCTAAACTATCTTGCAAATCGGGGAACTCGGTGAGCCATCACCGATATGCTCAGACGCAATCACTCAATTGTGCATCCAAGCGCTCGGTGGAGCACCTCAAGTCAAAGAGTGAGGGCGGTACGATGTCGCCTGCAGTGCGTCGGTTTGGGAAGCTCTTCCTTGCCCCGATCGCGGCGTGGGTAATCGGGCTCGTTGGAATCTTTGCGTTTCCGAGAGACCTTCCAGACACGACTGGCCTGGCGATTCTAGCCTTTCCTCTAGTCGGTCTCATTCTGCTCATGGTCTTTCTGGTGTTGTTCATTGTCGCTCTCGTTAGACGGAAGAGAAGACTGTCGCCCGCTATCGCGATCTTATTAATTGTGTTGATTGCTGGCGTTTACCGTGCCAGCGGTTTGAAATGGGGAAGCCGTCTCCATCTATTAGTGAATCACAACCGGTATGAATTGACTATTGCTAAGCTTAAGGACGCGCAGTCTCGCGAAGAAAGAGAAGCGATCTGTGGCGCCGACTGCCTAATTGTGTCCGATGACCCGCTACGTGTGGCGTTTCACACCTGTCACTCCTTTCTCTACTGGCCGGATATTGTTTATGACCCGACAGGCGCGGTGAGTGATACTGACATATCGAGACTATATCAGTTGAACGTCTATTTGTTTGGGGCCGAGCGCTTGACGGGAGACTGGTATCTTGCAAACTTTGGCGATTAGTCGACGATGCTACGGCTGTTGCTACGCAGCTCCCGCCTGCTGGCCCAAGCCTCTGTTGTAAATCTCGCTGATCAACTCCCTCATCGCTCGGCCGTCGATCGGTTTCGACAGCAGATAGCCTTGCACGTACTCGCAGTTCAACCCCGTTAGTTGAAGTATCTGGTCGCGAGTCTCCACGCCTTCGGCTACCACGTCCATCCCCAGATTGCTTGCCAGCGTCAGAATCGTACGAACTATCTCGGTGTTCTTTGGCAGGTTGATCCTCGACACGAACGAGCGGTCGATCTTCAACGTGTCGATCGGAAAGCGATGCAGATAAGAGAGCGACGAGTAACCGGTGCCGAAATCGTCCAGCGACAGCCGAACGCCCAGCGCTTTGATTCGCTTCAGCGTCGTAGCCGCGGCGTCGATGTTTTCTATGATGGCGCTCTCGGTGATCTCGATCTTCAAGCTGTCGGGAGCAAGGCCGGTCTCCTCCAAGATCTCGGAAATCTGATCGATCAGGTCCGGCTGAGAGAATTGCTTGCCGGAAAGATTGACGCTGATGCTCAACGGCGGGTCCGATGGAAATTGCTCTTGCCACGCGCGAAGCTGCTTGCAGGCTTCTCGCAACACCCATTGCCCGATCGGAATGATTAGCCCGGTTTCTTCCGCCACCGGAATGAACTTTAATGGCGAAATGTATCCGTGCTCCGGGTGCTCCCATCTGACCAAAGCTTCGAAGCCGCTTATTCGCCAACTGTCCAGCGAGATTATCGGCTGATAGTGAACTCGAAACTCGCTGTGGGCGAGCGCGCGGCGAAGCCCGGTCTCGAGCTGCGAGAGCGCGGCGTTGCGGATGTGCATACCTTTGTCAAACAACTCGAACGAGCCGCGACCGTGCTCCTTCGCCCGATACATCGCGGTGTCCGCGTTGCGAAGTATGTCTTCGGGCTCCTCGGAAGCAATCTGGTTCAGCGCGATTCCAATGCTCGCAGAAATAAAAACTTCGTGCCCGCTCAGATTGAACGGCGCAGCGAGGTGTTCGCGAATTCGCTCGGCGGCCTGCATGGCGTCGCTTGGATGTTTGACGCGATCTACGATGATCGCAAACTCGTCGCCGCCCAGCCGCGCGACCATGTCTCCCGGTCGCAGACACGCTTCAAGCCTCCGGGCGGTAGCCACCAGCAACTGATCTCCAATCTGATGACCGAGGCTGTCGTTGACTACCTTGAATCGGTCCAGATCAAGGAAGAGCACAGCAAACGAGTTGCCCTCGCCGCTCTTCACCTCGTCGAGCACGCGCTTCAATCGGTCCGTGAACAACGCGCGGTTAGGCAATCCGGTGAGTGGGTCGTGAAACGCGTTATGTAATAATTGCTTCTCGGCTGTTTTTTGATCAGTAACGTCAGTCACGGAGCCGGTCATCCGATACACGTGCCGGTTAGAATCCATCACTGCCAGACCGCGGCTCAACATCCACCGATAGCTGCCGTCCCGTCGGCGTATTCTGTGCTCGCTCTGGAACTGCGGCGTCAAGTTGAGCAGATGAGACATTATCTCGGATTGGACTCGTTCGATATCGTCGGGGTGGACCCGGTTGAACCATTCGTCGGGCCGGCTCGTCACCTCGTGCTCTTCACAACCGAGCAGGGACTTCCAGCGGTCACAAAAACGCATTTCATTGGATTCAAGCTCCCACTCCCAGAGCCCGTCGCTTGCGCCGCGCAGCAGTGTCTCGTATCGCTGTTCGCTTAAGGCGAGCGATCGAAACGCTCTCTCGCGTTCTTCCAACGCGCGATTGAGCTCGAGATTCTTGCGCTTTGAATCGAGCTTGTCCGTTATCACGCGGGCCAGCGAACCGAGCGCGCGCGCTTGGTTCTCGCCTAGCGACCGCGGCTTATGGTCAATTACCGAGAGCACGCCAAGCACTCGGCCTTCAGTTGTCACGAGCGGCGTGCCAGCAAAGAAGCGAATCGTCGACTCGGTAGCGCTCGGTGTGCCGTCGTTGAACCTCTTATCTTTCAGCGCATCCGAGACTACAAACTGGTCTTGTTGGCTCAGCGCCCACGAGATCAGCAAGCCTTGACGATCAGCATCGCCGGAAGGCGAGCCGGCGCGCGAGATGTGCCGCACTCCTTCATCCCCGACGACGCTCAGAATCGCTGTGGGCGCCGCGCACACTGCCGCCGCAACACGCACGAGATCATCGAGCACACCGTCAGGCTCCAGCGCTGGAAGCCCAGCATCTTCCTGCGGCGGCATCGTCACCGCTGACTCTATCTTCCGGAGATCAACGCTCAATTTGCGTCCCGTTCAGTCAATGTTTTTGGGGGTTCGTCAAACACGGATCAGAAAGGACAGGGGCAAGAACGATGCCATGATGACATCCGCCGCAAGTGCAGCAAGAGTCTTGTTAGCGACCTAACAGGTGTGAACCGCGCGGTAGGAATGACCGATCAGCTTGACGGAGAATTGTCATCGTGAATGACCGGTCACGCCTTCGAGTCTGTCTTCTAGATTTGCGAGAGCTTCCTGCAACCGTTCGACAACCGAGTGCTCCGCCATCCAGAATCCGCGCCCCGCAGCCTCCAGCAACCGGCCCACCAGCGTGCGCGCCGAGTATGGATTAAGGGATCGAAGCCGTTCGAGCATTTGCTCATCAAGGACGTAAGTGGCCGCCAGCTCGTCATAGACCCATTGGTCAACGGCGTCGGCAGTGGCCGACCAGCCAAAAGTATTGGTCACGTGGTGCTCGATCTCTGCGACGCCACTGAAACCGTGGCGCAGCATGCCTTCGAACCATTTCGGATTCAGCGCCTTGGTTCGAGTTTCGAGCCTGACGGTTTCTTCGAGCGTTCGCACTTTGGCCGCGGGAGAAAGCGAGTCCGAAAGATAGATTCGAGGTCTCGCGCCTGCGTGCTTCTCGACAGCCTTTGAAACTCCCCCGAGGTATTCAAAGTAATGATCCACGTCGGTGATTCCGACTTCCACAGTGTCTATGTTTTGATAAGTAGCCTCGACACGAGCGAGCGCTCGCTCGAACAGCTTGCGTGATTCAAGGCCGTCGAAGCTCCTTCCCTGTGAATCGCGCCCGTAAGCAAAACATTTTCTCGTGACGAACAGATCGCCAAGCTCGCTGCTGTTTTCCCACTGGCTGTCTGCCACCATGAAGTTGACGTTGGTTCCATAATTCCCCGCAGCGTTCGAGAACACTCGTACCACTGCTTCGTCAAATGAACACGCGCTCTCGCCCATCTGCTCCTCGACGTGGCGCTTGATGAAATTCATCTCGACCGGCTCATCGACAGCGGCCACCTTTCGCACGGCGTTGTCGAGCAGATTCATGGTCGCGCCGAAAAGATCGCGAAAGATCCCCGAA
>DATFWM010000458.1:0-2879 GCA_035259295.1 Blastocatellia bacterium
ATGCATCACTGCAAGCTTGTGACTGAAGGCGCGGCGGCTGCGCCGGTCGCGGCGGTGCTGAATGGGCTGGTCAAAGCCCCTCGCGGTTCAAAGGTGGTGTGTGTGCTGAGCGGAGGAAATGTGAATCTTCAACAGCTCAAAGGCTTGAAGTGGAATTGATCCTGACCGTTAATTTGACTCTCCCCTCTTTTATATTCTATAGTCGCGCTCTCCATCACTCAAACTGCCGCGAGCCGCTTCTATGATCCAGCCCGCGAAGTTCGTCGTTCATAACCCAAATACGATCATCGTTGCGACTCTCGCCCTCACACTCGCCTTTCTGGCGGCGATTCTCATCCGAGGTATCACCTTCAACGGCTCTCCCGAAACACTCGCGCGCAAGGACGAAACGTTTCGCTTCTACAATGAGACCCGCAGAATCTTCGGCGACGACCGAGTCATCGTCGTAGGCATCACCACCAGTGATGTCTTCACGACAACGTTTCTGGACAGACTCAGTCGCTTGACCAGCGAGCTGGCAGAAGTTGCCGGAGTCGATCAAGCCTTGAGCTTGACCAACATCAAAGCGATCAGGCGCGAAGGCGGAGCGATTCGCGTTGAGCGACTGATAGACCCGCGCGACCTCGATCAAAACGACCCGGCCAAGCTGGAAGCTCTCAAACAAGAAGTGATCAACGATCCGCTCTACGTCCGTCATTACATTTCTACAGATGGCAAGACTGCTTCGGTCGAGGTCTTTCTCAAGCCGTTGGACGAAGCCGAGACTCGCGCGGTAGCTGATCAGGTGGAGCGAGTCGCAAGATCCACGGTCAATGGTGACGAAGTCTTCCTGTCAGGAGTTCCAGTCGTCGACGCGCGCGGCATTCGTAGCATGCTGCGCGACATGCTCGTGCTGTCGCCAATCGCCGCTCTTCTCTGTCTCGGAGTCTTTCTTTTTACGTTCCGAAGCTTCTGGGGGGCGGCGCTGCCGATGTCCGCTTTGGTAATCGGCCTCATCTGGACGATCGGACTGATGAGCCTTGCTGGGCGGCCAATAACTCTTGCGACGCTGTCGCTACCGACAACGCTGATGGCAGTCGGCAGTTCCTACATTTTTCATGTGCTCAATCAATATCGCATATCGATGTCGTCGCTCCGCTCGAAGCGGCGCGCATGGCTCAACGGCCTGACTTTCATCGGGCCAGCCGTGATTGTTTCCGGCACAGCTACGATGGCAGGCTTCGGCGCGCTGGCATCCAGCGCCGTTCCAACCGCCCGCGATATGGGCATCTTCGAGGCGTTCGGCGTCTTTGCAATGCTCGTTCTGACGGTAGCTTTCATTCCTGCCGCGCTGTCGTTGCTTCGGCGAGACGCGTTGGGGAGAGTCGATTCGTCACGCAAGGACTACGCGACCTGGTTGAACAGGTCGCTGTCGAACATCACCGCTGTGGTGCTGTTTCGGAAGCGTGAGGTGTTGGTGGCGACGTTCGTCGCGACGGCCGCGATTGGGGCGGGAGCGATATGGCTTCAGGTAAACACAGATTACTTGCACATCTTTCCGCGCGGAAGCCAAACAGTGCGTGATGCGGAAAAGCTGCACGAGAGCCTCGCGGGCGCGGCGACCGTCCAACTTGTGGTTAGCGGCGCAGGCGGCGCCGTTTCCGATCCGAATTTTTTAATCGCTACGTCTAAGCTGGAACAGTTTGCGACGAGTCAACCGGGTGTTGACACCGCTATTTCGATAGCCGACATCGTCGCCCGAATCAACAGCGTATTGCCGGGACCGCCTGACCAGATGGCGGCGGCCATTCCTAATGATCGAGCGCGACTGGCCTCAATAATTCGCGACTATCTTTCTGAAGACGAGTCGCTCGCGCGGCTAGTCAGCGGCGATGGATCACGCGTGATGATCGTCCTGAGAGTGAACCTCTTCAGCTCAAACGAACTTCGGGTGCTTACTCGAAGAATAGGAGAATGGGCTGAGCAGAATCTTCCAGCCGGCATCGGCGTGCGCGCGACCGGCTCGATCATTCTATTGAACGACGCGTCTGACGCGGTTGCAGCCTCGCAATCGTCGAGCCTCGCTATTGCGCTCGTCACGATCTACTTGATGATGGTCGTGCTGTTCCGTTCTTTCGCGACAGGTTTATTGGCATTGATTCCCAACCTGTTGCCGATCATTTGCTATTTCGGGATTTTGGGATGGAGCGGAACGCCGCTCGACATAACGACGAGCCTCGTTGCGAGCGCCGTCCTTGGGCTCGCGGTCGACAACGCAGTTCACATGATTCGCCGTTATCGCCAGTGCGCAGCAGAGCGATCCGACGAGGGGTGGACGATGTGGCTGACGATGCTGCGGACCGGCAAGCCGATGGTTCTCGCCAACGTAATGCTCATCGCGGCTTTCCTGATCTTCGTGCTATCTTCGTTTGTGCCGGTGCGCGTAGCTGGCCTTCTTTGGGCATCGACAATCGCCGGCTGCCTCGCCGCCGACCTCGTGTTTCTACCGGTGCTGATGAAGACTAAGTTATTTGCGAGAGCTGCGCTGGGAGAATAGACCGCGGATGAGACGGATTAACACGGATCAGAAAAACTGAAAGAATGGTCTTCTTGTTTTTTTCCCTGTATTATCCGTGAATATCCGTCTCATCCGTGTTCATCCGTGTTCTATTTTTCCTGTTGAGGAACAAGGTACCAAGATGAAGCCCACGGAAATCGAAGGCGAGGCCAGGATCACCGCCGAGCCGCCAAGCCTGCCGCGAACAGACGAGGCGCCGGAGAGGGGGGTTAGCCTCCAGCGCGCGGTGTTGGTGTCGCTGTCCCTCGCTGCCTTGGCCTTGATCGCGTACGCCCCGATTTGGGACGGCAGTTATCAGTTTGTCAATATTGATGACGACGAG
>DATFWM010000459.1:0-5242 GCA_035259295.1 Blastocatellia bacterium
CGATGATGGCAGCTACGAGCGTCATGGGCTGGTGACAGATTCACTTGAAGAGTTGATCTTGGACGGTCGCGATTTCGATGTAGTCTACGCGATCGGTCCGATACCGATGATGCGCGCGGTGGCCGAGCTCACAGAGCCGTACAACATCAAGACCCTTGTTAGCTTGAATCCGGTGATGATCGACGGCACCGGAATGTGCGGTGGCTGCCGAGTAGTCGTCGACGGCAAAACTCGATTCGCGTGCGTGGACGGGCCCGAATTTGACGGACATCTAGTTGACTTCGACACGTTGGTTCTGCGCAACCGGGCGTATGCGGAGGAAGAAAGGATCGCGCTGCAACGGTTGGAGAACGAATGGCTCGCTCTTTTGGAGGGATTGGTTTGAGTCGCGTACTGCCTAGATGGTCGGAAATACCACCCACGGCAGTGGGTGGATCGTTCACAGCTGGCCTACATCCAAAGCAAGGTATGCCCTCTGGTTCTTTCTTCTCTTTTCTCCTTCTCCACTCGCACCGCGAGTGGAGAAGGAGAAAGAAAAGAAGTAAAGGATCGAGTGCGCCCGTTTTGTAGGCTGAAAGTTAACAATCCATCCACTACCGTGGGTGGTATTTCGCTGCTTCGCGTAACATCGTCTGTGCGGTAGAAGAAATTGACAATCGAACAAGTCAAAATCAAACGAACGCCCAAGGCGCCGCGCCAGGAAATGCCTTGCCAGTTGCCGCGCGCGCGCATAAGGAATTTTTGCGAAGTAGCCATCGGCTTCACCGAAGAGCAAGCCCTGCTGGAAGCTCAACGCTGCATAAGCTGCAAGAACCCCACTTGCATCGCTGGCTGCCCGGTCGAGATCAACATTCCACATTTTATTCTCTCTATTCTAAAACGCGACTACGTTGAAGCCGCCAACATCATCCGCGACAAGAACAGCCTGCCCGCGATCTGTGGCCGCGTGTGCCAGCAAGAAGACCAATGCGAGGCAAAGTGCGTCAATGGAATCAAAGGCACTCCGGTCGCAATCGGCCGGCTCGAACGTTTCGTGGCCGATTATCAAATCGATCGCGGCACGTTCTCGAGATCGAAGCCGACCTTAACTTTCTGTCTACCTACCATCAAGAACTCCGGCCAGACCTCGTAACATACGCAATGTAGATCAACCAATTCTTTCAACTGGCTGATCGTTTCCCGCGACTCCGCATCAAATCTCACTACTTGAGTTGATTCACTGATCGTGTTCACTGCTTCACCTCCGTCGAGACTGGAAGAGCCGGTTTGTAGGTTCTCACCCACAGGTAGTCGTACACGGCATCGTCCATCCGGTCCTTCAAATCGAAGTTGTAAATCTTGGTCGTCCAGGTCGTCGTAATCGCTTGCATGGAATCCCCATTTACGTGCTGTATATCGCCGGCGGCTGACTTTTCCCGGGCCGGAAACGTGTGGTCCCCTACAGCATCCAGACGCTCAAACGGCTGAGACCGGCATGGTTTCGACAGGATTTGATCGCCCTACTCGACCTCCTTAAACAGCACAAGATCAAGCCGCTCATTGCGCACGGACTTCCTCTTGCCGAGGCAAGACACGCGCACGAGTTGCTCGGAAATGGAGGCGTGACGGGCAAGATCGTGCTCGTGCGAAACGGGGCCTCGCTTGAAGATTAGCAGGGAGAATGCGTCGGCGGGTGAAAGAACGAAGCTCCTTCTGCTTGACGGAGGGAAGATAGCGCCGATGTTGGTTTCGTACAAAGAGGTCCCTGGAGAACGGGTCGACGGGAGCTCACTTTGTAGCTGGGCAATTTGGAAATGGAGCACGAGCATTCACCCGAAGCGATTCGCGAGCGGCTTTCAGCCGGACCGCGCCGGAGCTATTTGAGAGACTGGGTGTACGGAGGGATAGATGGATCGGTCACAACCTTTGCCGTTATCGCCGGGGTCTCCGGCGCGCATCTCCCTCCTGGCGTGATTTTGATCATAGGCGTAGCCAATATCATCGCCGACGGATTCTCGATGGCCGCCAGCAACTTTCTCGGCACTAAAGCCGAGCACGACGAGATTAAGCACCTCGAGTCAATCGAGAATCGTCACATCGATAACTTTCCCGAGGGCGAGCGAGAGGAGGTGCGGCAGATCTTCCAGGCAAAGGATTTGAAGGCGAGGACCTTCAACGCGTGACTGAGCTGATTACGTCCGATCGAAGCCGATGGGTGCGCACGATGCTGACCGACGAGTATGGTTTGCCTCAGCAGGTTCGTTCACCGTGGGTCGCGGCGCTCTGCACATTTAGCGCTTTTGTTATATGTGGGTAAGTGCGCTGATTCCGCACATCTTGAACTTGGCAAACCCTCTGATGCTCGCGACGCTACTGACGGGCTGCGTCTTCTTCGCAATTGGCTCGCTAAAGAGCTTGTGGTCCACAGCGTCGTGGTGGGAGTCGGGATCGGTAACTCTGGCAGTCGGTTCTATGGCTGCGGGGCTCGCCTATCTAGTGGGTGTGCTTCTAAGAAACCTCGGCTAAACACCGGAAGTTTTTGAGAGCCGCTCTCCTATCGCCAAGCGAGTTATTTGAGCAAATACTCTCATCTGGTCTGGGTAAAAACTCCCACTCGCCAAGCTGAAAGTGTTGGCCGCTAGCGGTTGGCCGGATCAGTTGGCTATCTCGGTTACTGAACGTGTTTGTTTCCAACGAAATCCGTTGTTGCGCGTGGCTGTCTCCCAACAAATTGCAGGTCTCTGATTTGTGAACACCAGTTGCCTAATACCGGGGTCGATGGTGACGGCTGAACGCGTGACTGTCGTCACCGGGCGGTGTGACGCCGCTCATAGTTATTGAGCGACGAAAAAGCTAAATTGGCATCTCAGGCAAGGAGGCACAAAAAATGAGCCGGATAAAACTAATAAAGTTGGCGCTGGTGATGGTCTGTGCGGCGCTGGGGTTGCTGTACACCGCTTCGATCTCGCTGTCAAAGCCTGCGCCTGCAAGCGATGACAAGAAGGCTGCGCCGGCGGCATCCGCAAAGTACTCGCCGGAAGATTATGTCGGCAGCGAGACTTGCAAGACCTGTCACGAAGGCCAGTTCAACAGTTTTTCGAAGACGGCTCACGCTAAGCTGGCGAAAGCCGGCTGGAAGACGGAGAGGCAAGGCTGTGAGTCGTGTCACGGGCCCGGCAAGGCGCACGTTGAAGGCGGAGGAGACAAGACAAAGATTCGGACTTTCGAAAACGAATCGCCGAAACAGATCTCCGAAGGCTGTCTGCAGTGTCACGCCGGTAAGGAAGAGCACAACAACTACAAGCGAGGCGAACACTGGCGCAACGACGTAGCGTGCACGGACTGCCACTCCCCGCACTTCTCGACCAGGCTCGCGGCCAAACTTGCCGGCACGCCGCAAGGAAAGGCCGATGCGCCGTCCTCGCTGATGCCGGTAGGTCCATTCTCGGCGCATTCGAACGACCTGGCACCGTCGAAGATGCTTGTGAAGAACGAGCCGCAGCTTTGTATGACCTGCCACAACGAGACGAAGGCGCAGTTCACTCAACCGTTTCATCACCGCGTGCTTGAAGGCGCGATGAAGTGCAGCGACTGTCACAATCCGCATGGCGGATTTGAGTTGAAACAGGCGAGGCTTAACACCGGCGCAGACGCCGCTTGCATGAAATGCCACGCCGACAAGCAAGGGCCTTTCGTCTTCGAGCACGCGCCGGCAAAAGTCGAAGGCTGCGCGATTTGTCACACGCCGCACGGATCGAGCAATCCGAAGTTGCTCAAGCGCAACAACGTGAATCAACTCTGTCTGGAATGCCACAGCAACGTGGCGCTAAAGGTCGGTGATATTACAGCTCCGAGCACGCCCAGTTTCCACAATCAGGCGACCGCGCGATTCCAGAACTGCACGACCTGCCACGTGAAGATGCATGGCTCCAACGCTAATCCGTTTTACTTCCGGTAGGCGGTATGTCCGAGGAATCGAGGAGAAAGGCTATGAAAAGCAAGATTGGATTTGCGCTGCTGTTTCTGTTCGGGTTCGTGCTGGGGCTTGTGCTGTTGAGCAACGACGCGCGAGCGCAGCAACCGGCAACAGACAAGAAAGCTGCCGCCAACGGACAGAACGCCGCCGAAGCTCCGTACACGATAAGCTCGAGCATCGAGTTCGGCGTGCGAGGCGTCCTGATCGAGGGCAACGCGGACAAGTATCGAAGCGATTTGAACTACACTCCGGGCTTTCGCATCTTCGATTCCAGTTTTCTGATGAAGTCCAAGGACAACAACGGCCCGGTCTTGGATACGCTTATGATCAGCTCGTTTGGGTGGGGCACCGATCCTAATCGGTACTTGCGAGTCAACGCGGAAAAGACCAAGGCGTATCGCTTCGA
Organism: Blastocatellia bacterium; assembly: GCA_035259295.1. Taxonomy (GTDB): domain Bacteria; phylum Acidobacteriota; class Blastocatellia; order UBA7656; family UBA7656; genus Onstottus_A. The sequence continues at coordinate 4,362 of DATFWM010000459.1, forward strand.
CGCAAACTATCGCCGGTTTGATTATTTCAATCAACTGACGAACTTTGCGAATCCGCTCAATCCGAACTTGCCGGGTCAGCACACTTCGAACACCGAGTACCGGCAGGGCGACTTCAACCTAACGATCCTCCCGCAGAACGAGAGGATCAAGTTCAACCTCGGATACTCGCTGGACCGGAACAGCGGGCCGTCCGTATCGACGGTTCGCTTTAACGGTGACGAGTATCCCGCCGCCGTTCCCGTGCGAATGGCTGCCGACGAGTATCGTGTCGGGGCAGATGCGAAGCTCTCGGTGTTCGACCTGTCGTTCATGCAAGGCTGGCGCTTCTTCAAAGAAGACAACGAGTACCTGATCACCGTGCCGAACGCCGGCAACAATCCAACGAACACCGCCACGATCAATAATTTTTTCCGGAACGCTCCGACTCGCGGCGAAACTCCGTTTACCCGGCTGAGTCTTCACACGCTGATCAAAAAGAAGCTCGACTTCACGGGCCGTTATATTTACACGGGCGGCCACAGCGACTACACCTTCTTCCAAAATGGAACTGGAACCGACTCCTCCGGCAACAAAGTTAATTCGGACATAATCACGACGGTTGGGAACGCCAAGCGACCGAACGGGATGGGCGATCTGGCTGCTACATTTTTCGCGACTGACAGGTTCAGGATCTCCGAGACGTTCCGAGTGAACAACTTTCGAATCAATGGCGGGGACGTGCTGGCCGAGGCGTTGTTGCGGTCCAAGGTCACGGCCGGTGGTGAGACGACGCTCGCGCCGGTACTCACCAACACACTCGGGTTTTCCACAATCAATTATCGGCGCTACCTGAACACGATTGAGGGGGACTACGACATAAGCCGCTGGCTGTCGGTGCATG
>DATFWM010000460.1:0-8561 GCA_035259295.1 Blastocatellia bacterium
ATCCATGCTTACGACGAAGCCAAAGAGTCCGGCGATGAAGTGATCTCTTTCGATCAGGCAGTGCAGGAAATAGAGAACCAGCGAGGATGAGCTACAGCATACAAGTTCTGCGACGCGCCCAAAAGGAGCTGGCTCAGTTGCCAAAGCAGGAGTAGGAACGGATAAAGGGAGCGGTGCAGAACCTCGCAAACGATCCGAGACCAGCAGGATGCAAGAAACTGACAGCGCGAGAAGGCTGGCGGATTCGAGTTGGCGACTATCGGGTTATCGACGAAAATAGACGACGCCAAGCAGGAGTTGACAGTTCTACACGTCGGGCATCGACGTGATGTTTACAAGTTTCTTCCGTAATCAATTGACGAGAAAAAGGGAGTCCATGAAAAACATCGCATGGTCAATGGTTTTTTCCTTGCTGCTTGGGCTTTCAGCATGCGTGCCGTCCTTGCATGAGCTGTACACTGAAAAGGATCTGGTATTCGATCCCGAATTGCTTGGCGATTGGGTCGAGGACAAGGCCGACTCAAAATCGATTCTCACGTTCGCGAAGGGTCAAGGTAAGGAGTACAAGCTGGCTTGGCTTCAGGGAAAAGATAAGTCGACTTTTATCGCTCATCTGGTAAAGGTCGATGACAAACTCTTCCTCGATCTGGCAAGCGATCCTTCCGTGGACTGCCAGACGCTATCTGTGCCCGTGCATATGTTCATGCTTGTTTCGCAGACGGCGCCCAAGCTTCAGATGCGCGACTTCGACGAGGACTGGCTTAAGGTATTCCTGACGAAGAATCCAGGAGCGCTCAAGCACGAAGTCGTCGACAAGGACATCATACTCACTGCATCCACAAAACAACTTCAGAATTTTCTAGTCCGTCACGTGAATACGAAGGCAGCGTTTTCGCAGCCGGTTCAGTACGTGCGGAAAAATTGAGAGGCAAGCACCGTCTAACCAGTACACTCCAATGTCAGACTTCTTATTAACACCCAACTTCAGTTGGGTGCTACGAGGGTGGCAGGTGGTCACAACCGTTTCAACGGTTTCGCCGCGTCAGGTTCGGACAACTGTTGAAACGGTTAGAGCGAATCCTAGGCGGCCTGGTAGACAACATCAATCATCACAGACCCGGCAGAGCGCTGAACCCCAAGTAAAGCCTGCGCCAAAGGCAAGAATCAACGCGTAAGAGCCTGCGTGGAACCTGCTTTCGCGATTTGCCTGCCACAGCGCCAGGAATGCAGACGCGCTGCTTGTGTTGCCAAAGCGCTCAAGGTTAGAAACTATGCGCTCTTCACTGATCGAGAGCCTCTTGGCCAAGGAGCGTAGTAAGTTAGCATTCGCCTGGTGCGGGATCACCACATCGATTTGATCAAGCGAGATTTCATTACGCTCCGTTATGCGAACCGCCGCCTCCGCGAGCTTGCGCACCGCCTGCAAGATCACCCTGCGACCCTGCATCGAGCCTCGATGCAGTCCAGCTGCCAATTGCTCTTCGTCAAACCATCGTGCGCCGTTGGCCGTGCCTGGCGCTCGCACAATTAGTTCCTCTGCAAATCGTCCGTCAGTTTCGATCAACACATCATCGATCCGCACGAGAGAATCCCGAGCTTTGTCAATAAGCTTCGGCTCGCTGCTAATGACAATCGCTCCAGCGCCATCACCGAATAGCATGCTCAGTTCGGCGCTTCGCGGTTGAAGATCGAGACCCTTGGATTGCGCTTCCGCTCCGAAGCAAACGACAGTGCGTGCTGCCTGCGATTCAATGAGGGCGCGCGCCAGTTGGAGGGCGTAAAGAATCGCGGCGCAGCCTGCTCGAAGATCGATGGCCGGAATGCCACGACAACCATCGAGCTTGCGTTGGACAAGCGGGGTGATGCCCGGCACTTGATAATCGGGCGATAGCGTGCACCCGATCAGATAATCGACCTGCTCGACGCTGGTTGCGTCGTTCAGCGCATCGCGCACCGCGGCAACCGCAAGATCAGAGGTCGCTTGATGGGCCTCGACCCACCGCCGTTCTCGTACGCCCGAATTTGCTTCGATCCAATCGGGTTTGACCCCAAGCATCGGCGCAAGCTGTGCGTTCGTCACCACGCGATCGGGCAGCGCGGCGCCATAGCCTGTTATGTAGCAGCTCACTGGGCACCTTTCACTCGACTCACGAACGCCTCAACCTTCGCGATGGTGTCGAAGTTTTCAGGACGAAGGTCCGTGTCGTCGATTTTGATGTTGCACTCGCTTTCAAGCACGGTCACGAAATCAACCAGCGTGAACGAATCGAGCACGCCAGAAAGAAACAGAGATGAATTACGATCCGGCACACTAGTTTGCGCCTCGGTTGCAGCTTGATTGAGAAAAGCCATCACACCTTCAGTTAGCATTCTTCGGTTCTCCTCTTTGAGAAGTTCGTAGTACCGCCTTTAGGCGGAAGTTTGTAGCGCTTTGGTCTGAGACAATTTTACGAACTTCCGCCTAAAGGCGGGACTACAAACTCTTCGCCTTGTACTCTTCATAAGCCTTGATAATTGCGTCATAGACGAGCGTTCCAACGATCTCCGCGCCCTGAGCCGTCGGGTGAGTAAAGTCACCACCCATCAGTCGAGGCCGCTGTTCGCACCACCGCGCGACCGTTCCTTCTCCGCCCATCGAGGTGAATGTGTCAAAAAATGCGCAGCCGGTCTCGGCAGCCAGACGCCTTTGATAGCCGATCAGCTTTGGGATCATCGGCCTCGTGACGATAGCCCCGCCCGCCCCGCGCGCGCCTCGATCCATCGGACCCAAAAGCATGATCGAAACGCCTGGCAGCGCCGCCCTGATTCGTCGAATCGCTTCTTTCGTGTCTTGTTCGTATTGGTCCATCGGCAGACGCTCGAATTGGCTCTCGTTTGTGCCGTAGCCGATGATTACCAGAGAAGGGTCTCGATGACGCAACTGCTCTGCCCAGTGATCGGGATCAAGATAATGCGCAAGCAAGCCGATGAACGCACCGTTCACCCCGAGCGAATCGTACTGGACGCCCGACCGGCTCGATTCCACCACGACTCCGAACATCTGCACGTCGCCGTCGCCGACGGTCCTGAGCGTCAGCTTGTGCGGACCATCGGAAACCGCGACCCGGTGAAAGCCTGATCTAATGTCGTCGCCCGCCGTCGTCACTCGCTCACCAAATTGATCGTCAATTGCGACATCAAAATCTCCTCCGCCCGGACGCGTCATGAAGTAAACGTCAAAGGCCGAAACGCTGCGGCCAACTTCACCCTCGTCGACTGTGCTGAAGCTGGCGCTCACGCCGGCCGCGGCAGTGAAACTCACGCCGCCCAGTCCGTAGAAATGCTCGCCGCGCGAGATGAACATCGGATCGCTGTGCCATCCGTGACTAGCTTGGCGAACGATCCCCGCGTGCTCGTACCAGCCCCACGGCCTGTCGATCAGAATGAAGCCGTGCCCCGCGTCGCCAAATCTGAGCTGTAGCTTTCGCCGCACTGTTGAGGTGATGCCGTCGTTGGTGATCGGCGAATCGCCGTAGTGAGAGATTCGCGTTTGAGCCCCCGCGGTCTCGGTGCTCATCAGCGAGGCGAAGAACGTATCCAGAGCGTGACCGGATGGATCTTCAATTTCACCCGGCATCACTCGAGTCGGCACCACTGGCGACGAGGACAGGCTAGTCGTCTCTTGCCCGATTTCAGTCCGAGTCTCCGTCACCGGCTCACCCGAACGAAGATTGATCAGGCTCGCTATGCCACGAGGAACCAGCACGCGATATCGATCCAACGATGGAATGGCGTAAGGCACCAGCGTGAGCCCAACGAACACGATCAACGCCTGAGCCGTCTTGTTTGAAGCCGAACTCTTAAATGCATACCAAACAGCGGGCTGTTGTCTCATCTTGTCTATCCTGTCCATCCTGTTAAAACCTCGAGTAGATGAATGGAACGACGTCGGTGCTGGCGACGAAGTAAAGCCCTATAGCCAACGCGAAGAGCACGCAAGCCTGGGCCGGCGCGGGCAATCGAATGAAGCCGTCGCGTGCCAGATCAAACACGCGATCCGGCACCCAGTGAGCGGCAAAGCCGAGCGCGACTAACAGCACAACTGGCGTCGGGAGATTCGATGTGTCAACGGTGGCGGTTGAGAGCTGTCGCACCAGCGCAAGCGCGCTTTGCAGGCTATCCGCCCGAAAGAAGATCCAAGCGAAGCAGACAGAATGAAACGTGACGAGGACAGCCAACACGCGCGACCATCGGGTGGAACGCGACGTGAGCACAAATCGCTTTTTGAGATTTGCCCATCCTCTAACCGCGACCAGGCCAAACCCGTGTAACAATCCCCACCCCACGAAAGTCCATGAGGGCCCGTGCCATAACCCGCCTACCAGCATGGTCAGCACAACTGCCCAACAAAGCAGCGTCGCGTTACGAGTGCGCCGGCCGGCTATGGAGAAAAAAACATAATCGCGCAGCCACGTTGAAAGCGTGATGTGCCAGCGTCGCCAGAATTCAACCAGGTTGGCGGAGCGATACGGCGCATTGAAGTTGACCGGCAACTTGAATCCGAGCAGCATCGCCGAGCCTATCGCGATGTCGCTGTACCCGGAGAAGTCCGCGTAGATCTGCAGCGCGTAGCCGTATACGCCCACCAGCACCTCAAGGGAAGAGAAGCGCTCGGGGAAATCGAACACGCGATTGACCAGATTAGCGCTCAAGTAATCGGCGATAGCGATCTTCTTTATCAGCCCGATTGCGATGAGAAATAACGCCTGCCCGCCCGCCGCGCTGTCCAGCGCTAGGCGAGCGCGTAGCTGGGGAAGCAGTTGCCGCGCTCTGAGGATTGGGCCCGCAACAATCGTTGCAAAGAATGAAACGAACGCCAGATAGTCGGCGTAACTTGGCGCTGGCTCTGAGTCCTTCCTATAGACGTCGATCACGTACGCGAGAGATTGAAAGATGAAAAAGGAAATGCCGATCGGCGCAACGATGTTCAAGTGCGTTTCCGGAATCCTGGCGCCGAAAATCGAACCGGCGCCGGCAGCCGACTCAATGAAGAAGTTCGCGTACTTGAAAACGCACAACGCGCCGACGTCTATCGCGAGCGATAGGGCCAACAACTGCCTTCGTCTACTGCGATCACTGTAATTGCTCATTAATCGGGCGGTCGTGAAATCAATTGCGGAGATCGTAAACAACAGGAAGAGCCCGCGTCGGCCCGTCACCGCGTAGAAGAAGCAGCTCGCGGCGATGAGCACGCCTACACGAAGACGAGCGCGCGCGGCCACCGCCCAGTAAAGGAAGAAAATAGCTATGAGAAACGCGTAGTATGTCCCGCTCGTGAAAAGCATCATTGTCTCTTTAAGTTTGTAGTCCGGCCTTTAGGCGGAAGTTCGTATTCTGTTGCGAGCAAGTACAAACTTCCGCCTGAAGGCCGTACTACGAACTAATGGCTCGCAAGTAACCCTCCATCAACGCCGAGTAAATCCAGCCCGCGACGATTCGATATCCGGCCGATGTCAGGTGAACGCGATCAGCTTGAGCTAGCGGTCGAGCTTGAGTTGCCCATCGTCCGATTGCCCCCGCGCCTCCCATCGCGCTGAACAGATCGTAGAACGCGGCGCTCGATTTGAAAGCTGCGCGGCGCTGAGCTTCGACAAGCGCGGACATTCGAGCGACCGTCTTCCACCGGCGCGAAGCCAGCACCGCGCGATCCGGTGGGCTAATGACAAGAACCGAAGCGCGCGGCGCCGCTCTTCGGAATCGTTCAAGCAACGTGGTGAAATGTTTCTGGTATTCTTCGAGGTCAAGGTCCGCGTCGCTCACCTCGTTTGATCCATAGGCGACGATTATCAAATCGGGATCGCGGCGCTCTAAGTTGCTCGCCAGCAGCTTCCAGTTCCAGCGAAGCGGGCGACTCGCCCGCGCGCCGTTGATTCCGAGCGCGTCGTAAACAACACCCGCACTGTTTCGCTCGATTGCGATTCCGAATATCTGTGTGCGGCCTGCTGACGTGGTGCAGATTTCAATTGTGTGAGCCCGCCCGCCCTCCGCGACAACCTCGAGGTATCCGGGTTCGAAAGTCCTCGACGCAAGCGAAACGTTGCGCTTCTGTTCAACTCCGTCGAGCAGAATATCAACCGCCCCGCCGCCCGGTTGCTTCAGGAAATAAATATCGAAATAGCTCGCCGTCGTCGTCAGTGTCATCCATTCGCCTGACGCGGTGGCGTTCAAGCTCACGCCTGCGAGTCCGAATCTGCCATCTGCAAGTGACGCTTGAGTCGCGCCATCAATCTGCCAACCGGCGCTCGCTCGGCTCGAAACGCCCGTACGCGAGTACCACGGACAGCTCGGAAGCACGAAGCCTGCGCCGGCGTCGCCGAAGAAGAGTTGAAATTCGCGCCTGAGAGCGCCCGTGAGGATGTCAGCCGCAACATGCGAGTCTCCGTAATGAACGATTCGAGTGACCCATTCGCCTTGATAGGCGCGGTGAAGTGCTTCGTAGAACCCATGCATCGCTTGGCCGCTCGGGTCTTCGATCGGTCGAGGAGCGCGATCTCCCGCGGGAGTTTGCGAGCCTTCTACGATTTGCTGTTGGAGAAGAATGAACGCAAGACAGGCGGTCGCGCTCAACAAGGTTCTTCTCCGATTTGTTCCAACGATCATCCGGAATGATATTGCCGCAGGCGAGGAGTCAGTGTTACGCGGGAACTAACGGGAGCGGCGGTGGCAGGTACGCCACGCGTGGCTGTGGTTAGCCACGTTGACCAACTTTCGGCGCAGGCTTAGCATCGAAGCCGCCGTTACACGCGTCAGCTCGTTAGTTTGATCGCTGGTGAATCACAGGTTGCGCTGAGATGAAAGCAAGGATAATACTTGCCACAATAATACTGCTTATGTGCAGTTCTGTTGGGGCAGGAGCACAGAAGAGGAGATACCTTAGGATTAAAGAAAGCCCACTTGTATGGTTTGACTTTGATTGCACGACGGAGGCAGCTTATCCAAGGGCTAGGTTAGATCGAAAGGTAAAGCCCTATTTGAGAAAGATTCCTTACGAAATCGGCAAATGGGGGAATCGTGCCTTTAGGTATGATCTGAATGGCGATGGGGTTAAGGAGGTGTTTGTTGTCCTTGATTGCGGTGGCACCGGAAACTGTGATTGGGAAATCTTCAGCATCAGTCCGAGACGTTTACTAGGCATAGTCAACGGCGAGAACATTTGGATTCACAAGCGTATGTCTGGCTGGTCAAAGCTTACGGTTGGCAGCCATTTGAACGTATCCGAGAGCCTTCTCAGAACATATCGATTTGAAAGGGGTAGATATCGCAGGTTTGGGAAAGACTACATCGCGAGTGCATACAGGAAAAACTCTCCGCAGAACTTGTTTACGGTGGAGCCAACGTGCGACCCACACTGGATACCGCAAGAGGTAAGGAAGTGAGCGGCTAGCAACGTTGTTGGCAGGTCAGTGATAAAGGAGGCTGGTATGTGTATCCTGATCGCAGAAGACAACCTCGCTCAGCGTCGATACTTACGCGAGCTTATCGAACGTGAGTTCACTGCTCATCTTCCAGTCATCGAAGCCGGTGATGGCGAGGAGACCACTGACCTCGCGCTCAAGCATCGACCCGAACTCTGTGTGCTCGACATCCAAATGCCTCGGCTGTCAGGCGTGAAAGCAGCGCGCGCGATCTGGAGAACCTACCCGGCTGCGCGAATAATTTTCTGGACCCAGTTCCCTCACGAGATCTACATCAACGAGATTCGCAAGATCATCAAGTCGGTTCAGCCGCCGCCCGCGTACGGCTTCATCCACAAGAACAATCCCGAGTCGCGCTTTCTCCGTTTCGTCGCAGCCGTGCTCGAAGACGGCGCGGATATGATCGATCCCGCATTTAAAGACTCGTTCAAGCGTCCGTTGCTCACCGAGTTTGAAGCGGAAGCGTTGTATTATCTCGCGCTCGGGTTGTCGAATTGGGCCATCGCGCGCAAGTGCAGCTTAAGCCTTCGCGGCGTCGAAAGCAGGCTGGCGACACTTTACGAGAAGCTGTTTGTGTCCTCGGCTGAAGGCACACCACACGAGGCTTATGACAAGCTCGCCTACAACGTGCGAACTCGCGCGTTCTTCGAAGCGTTGCGGCGAGGCTTGCTCAACAGCGACGAGCTTGAGAAGGCGGCAACCGAGCTGCAGAAGTGGATCGAGCGCGACCGCAAGCGCTACGTCGATGAGCAAGGCAGCCACTGAGAGCCATGCCGCAGAAGCCCAGACGAAACCACAAAGACACAAAGCCACGAAGGGCGATACTGTTTGCTTTGTGTCTTTGTGCCTTTGTGGTTCTAATCATCTCAGTCAAAGCTCAGAGCGGATCTTCCAACCTCCACCAATGGGGCGCAGTGACGTTGTTTCACGGATTGCCTTCGGATCACGTTCGAGCCATCGCGCAGGACTCGAACGGAATGATGTGGCTCGGCACCGATGCGGGGCTCGTCAAGTACGACGGACGCCGCGTTCAGCGAATCGCCGCGGAAGGAGTCGCATCCGGAAGAATACTTGCGCTGAAGCTCGACGGCGAAGGCTTGCTATGGA
>DATFWM010000461.1:0-4509 GCA_035259295.1 Blastocatellia bacterium
AAATACGCACATGACGTGCCTCAAATACTATTAGTTGAAAATGGTTTCTGACGGCCGTAAAGTCTGTATTTTCGGGGAATAAGATACGCTCCTTTTTAATAAGCCGGCTACAACGTTCTCACCACCGGATATAAAGTTTCCGCGTAGTGCTCACAAAGTATGCTTCAAGGACGAAAGAGGTCGACCATCCAGTCGGAGGAGGAAATTCGATCAACAGACGTTTGTCCAGAAATTGGCCAGGCGGCTGGGGCGCCTTGTCGAGTTGCAGATGTAACACTGCGGCGGTGGTCGAAAATACCAGATTCCCTGACTCGCGGTGGCTTCTATCCGTTGGGAGACCGACAAAGCAGTTTCTGCAGGCGTTGGGTCTGGCCTTGCGCAGCTAGGCTCGACGGAACTAGCAGCGGCACGGAAACGACTCGTCAAGGTCACTGACTAAATCGCGGCCATAAAATATCGGCCGCCGACGATTTCAATCGCCGACGGCCTTAACCGTTCTCTTGTAGAGCCACGCCCCCTTGTGCCTCTACAATTCGAACTCTTTACTGTCTGTCGCTTCTCTCAGTCTTATTTCGAGCTTCGATGCTTGTCACGGCGGCTGCTCGCCTTTGTGACTTGCTTTGAATGGAAGGCAGGGCCCCCATCCTCTCCTCCCATCCTCGGCGTAGTTCCGCATCCCGCAGTTTCTCTGAGCAGAAGAGGTCTAAAGCGAACTGACGAAGCTGCCAGAACCGCCGGTTGATCGAGCAATGGCTGTGCCAAGATAGAGAACGCATCCGTCCAAAAAGTGCAAGTTGCCTGTATGGTTTTCGATTAGCGTTCGAGCCTTGAGAAGTTACTTTCAATGAGAAGCTCTTGACACGACCGCCTTGCTGCCAAATTTCGGCAGGCGAGTTTGACGAATTGTGTCAGCAGTCAATATTACGAATGCCCCAAAGCTGGCGGGATAATCACAGCGCTTAAGATAAGGATTACGCCGCGTGCTAAGCGTCTCGCGTTTTGGCAGTTTTCCGTGACAATTGATTGTCGGTCAGATTAATCGAGCTAACGCGGAGCCGTCGCTTCCGGTTGCGACGCGGGACGCTTAACCGGATAATACCGAGTCTGTATGAAGAAGGGCCCGACGAAAAAGCAGCAGACGAAGCCGAGGAGACGACGTGAGACAAATCGCCGCAACGTCGCGCCACGCCGAGAGTCGGTTGCGCGGTTCGAGAAAGTTTTTGAGAAGATTTACAAGCTCGTGCTGCGAATACCGCGCGGGCGAGTGATGACCTACGGCCAGATTGCACGCTTGCTCGAGGAGCGCTACAGCCCCAGGCTCGTCGGTTGGGCGATGCACGCTACGCCACAAGATGGACGGAACATACCCTGGCATCGAGTGATCAACTCTCGCGGGGCCGTCTCTACGGGCCGCATCATCCTTCACGAACCTGACCTCCAGCGGCTGATGCTTGAAGCCGAAGGCGTTGTCTTCGATGACCGCGGTCATTGTGATCTGGGCGTCTATCAGTGGTCTCCGAGACAACGGGCGGCGAGAGCAAAGCTCAAGGCGCTTGGAGGCCACAGGGCCGGCGTCCGCGCGAAAACCGGCCGCGCGAGGTCTGACAAACTCAAGAAGAAATAAAAGATGGAACACACTGCTGAACACATCCGGCTCATACGTGAAAAGTTCGAGTCCAATCACTTCCCGCGATCGCTGGGCATCGAGTTGGATTCAATCGAACACGGACGAGCGCGTTTGGGGCTGGAAGTCAAGCAACAACACCTACAACTTGCCGGCGTGATGCACGGCGGCGCGATTTCAACTCTGATCGATACCGCGGTGGCGTTCGCAATCGTCGGCGCATCCGAGCCTGGCGCCCGGTTCACCACGATCGAGATGAAAGTGAACTACCTTAGACCGATTCGCAAAGGCCGGATAGTTGCGGATGCAAAGCTGATTCGCGACGGGCGGCGCATCGTCGTGGCCGACTGCGACGTTTTCGATGCGGAAGGGCGGCTCGCTGCAAAAGGCTTGCTCACCTATATGCGCCTGAATGACTGAGTCGTCTTTCGCCGACGACTCGTGATAGCTACAATAAATACTTGGCGGGTGCGGGCGGCCCGCCAAACTTTTATGAATCACGCTGCAATGACTCCGTTTCGCAAGCTTATAAGTTACTTTGTTCCGTACAAGCGCACGCTCATCCTTGGCGTCGCGTGCGTGTTTATGACTAACCTCGTGCGACTAACCGGTCCGGTGGTATTGCGTCACGCGGTCGACGATCTTGCCGCCCAGGTCACACGCTCCAAGCTGCTCCAGTACGCCGGACTGTTAATATCGATTGCGCTCGCGCAAGGCGTCTTTCTTTTCACGCAACGACGGTTGCTCATCAACATGTCGCGCGATATCGAATACGATTTGCGGAACGATTTCTACGAGCACCTGCAGAGGCTCCCGCTCGAATTCTACCAAACACATCGAACCGGCGATCTGATGGCAAGGGCGACCAATGATCTTTCGGCAGTGAGGATGATCGTCGGTCCCGCATTGATGTATTCGATGAATACGATCTTCGCGATGGCGTTGATCGCCCCGCTGATGATCTCCATAAGCTGGTGGCTGACGCTTCTGGCGTTTCTGTCGATGCCGCTTGTTGCGACGGCAACTAATTACTTTTCCAAGCGCATTCACGATCGATTCGAAAAGGTTCAGGAGTATTTCGGCACGGTGTCAAACCGCGCGCAAGAATCGCTTGCGGGCGTCCGGGTGATTCGCGCGTATACGCAGGAGAAGGCGGAAATTGAGAGCTTCAGACGAGTCAACCGAGAGTCCGTCGATCGCAACCTCAAGCTGATCCGCCTGTCTGGAATCTTTCATCCCATACTCCAATTCTTCATCGGGCTGGGTTTTATCGCGGTGCTGTGGTTCGGTGGCCGTCTGGTCATCATCGGACAGATCTCGATCGGGCAGTTCGTTCAATTCACGGTGCTTCTAGGTTTGCTGGTCTGGCCGATGATTGCGCTCGGCTGGGTGATAAACATCTTCCAACGCGGGATGGCTTCGATGGGTCGGATGAATCACATAATGTCAATCGAGCCTTCGATTGGCGACAGTGACTGTACGCTCGACATCGACCGCATCGCTGGCGAAATCGAGTTTCGCAACTTGACGTTCACTTACAGCGGAGCTCGCGAGCCTGCGCTGAAGGAGATCGACCTTCATATCGAGCCGGGTCGGACGGTCGCGTTTGTCGGCGCGGTCGGATCAGGCAAATCGACGCTGATGAACTTAGTCGCGCGGTTGCTCGACGCGGAGCCGGGACACGTGTTGATCGATGGCCGTCCGATTCGCGAGATGCCGGTTAGCGTATTGCGCTCGTCGATCGGCTACGTTCCGCAAGAGACTTTTCTGTTTAGTGAAACAGTCGCCGAGAACATCGCCTTCGGAGTCGAAAAGGCGGCCGTGAAGGAGATCGAACTCGCAGCCACCGAAGCCGGAATCGCAGAGGACATAACCGAGTTCCCGAAAGGATTCGAGACGCTGGTGGGCGAACGCGGCATCACGCTGTCAGGCGGACAGAAGCAGCGGACAGCGATGGCTCGCGCGTTGATACGTCGCCCTCGCATCTTGATCCTCGATGACGCGTTGTCGTCGGTCGACACCTACACGGAAGAAAGAATCCTCGGGCATCTTCGAAGGATCATGCGAGGTCGCACGAGTCTCATCGTGTCGCATCGAGTCTCGACCGTGAAAGATGCGGATCTGATTGTCGTCCTTGAGGATGGCCGGATCGCGGAGCGCGGCACGCACGACACGCTGATCGCGCGCGGCGGCTTGTATGCGGAATTGTACGAGAAACAGCTGTTGGAAGAGGAGCTGGCGGCAAGCTAGGAGCAATTTACATGGGAACCTTCTACACTCGATGCAAAGTTGAAAACATCGCCGCTCGCGCGAAGTCGGCGGTGGTCCCCAAGCTCCTCGTCGATACCGCGAGTGACTACACCTGGATTCCAGCGACCACGCTTGAGAAGCTCGACGTGGCAATGGAGAAGAAAGACGTTCCTTTTGTGATGGCTAATGGTCAACAGGTAACTCGCAGCGTTGGGTTTGCGATTATCCGTCTCGACAAATTCTTCACAGTTGACGAAGTGGTCTTTGCCGAAAGAGGTGATCTCCCTATCCTGGGCGCTAGAACCCTGGAAGGGTTGAATCTCACAGTCGATCCGAAACGAAAGAAACTCGTCGCCGCCGGACCTCACCTTGCAGCAACTGCGAAGCGCAAACGAAATGACTGATCACCACGAAGAAGAAGTCCTGGGCAAAGCTTACGACGCGCGGTTGATGAAGCGGCTGCTGACTTATCTGTGGCCGTATAAATGGCACGCGCTGACTTCGCTTGTGCTCACGATCCTGAGCGCGCCGCTTGTTCTCGCGGGGCCGCCGTTGACTAAAGCCGCAATCGATTTGTTCCTCGCGCCGGATCCGTCTAAGCCAGCGTCCGGCTTCGCGCTTTTTCTCAAGGGCCT
>DATFWM010000462.1:0-2403 GCA_035259295.1 Blastocatellia bacterium
TCCATAAGCTCGCGGGTGAGGCTTGCCCCCTAGCAGACCATCGGTACAGACGTTCACGTAGGGCTCGCGCATGATCTTCTGCACAACTTCTTCAGATTGGCTGAAAGAAATCATTCCAACACCCATGCGTTCTTCGGCTAGAAGATCGAATGCGAACTCAACCGCCGCTTCCTCACTCAGACCGTTGTCTAATCTACGAGCGACCGCTGCTGCCTCGGCCAAGTTCTTGCCGACATATTCCGGATGACGGCCCGAAGGAATGTCGGACACGATGATTCCTCCCGGCCCCGACCACTTCCAGAAGTTGTCCCATTCCGCGCGCTCGCGCGAGAGCATCGCGTCGCGCATGCGCCCGCGCTCGTCGGCACTGGTAAGCCGTGCGAGAGTTTCTTCTATTCCACCAGCGTGAGCCCATGGCGGAAGTATGGCGCCGAGCATCGTCGAGCCGGCGATGTAAGGATACTGATCCGCCGTCAACCGCAACCCTTCCGCTCGCGCGATGCGTACCATCTCCAGTACGCCATCGACGACCGGCCAGTTCTCACGCCCGGCGACTTTGAAATGCGAGATATGCACTCGCACACCGGAACGCTTTCCAATCTCAATCATCTCGGCGACCGCGTCTTCGAGGTAGTCGCTCTCGCTGCGCATGTGCGCGACGAACACACCGTCAAATTCGGAGACGGCTTTGCACAGCTCGATCAACTCTGATGTGTCGGCAAAACAACAAGGCGGATAGATCAGGCCAGTCGACATTCCCAGCGTGCCTTCGCGCATCGACTGGTGAATCAGTTCCTGCATCGCGGTGATTTCCTGCGTCGTCGCTCGGCGATCTTCCATTCCTATCACGTTCAACCGGACAGCACCGTGTGGGATCAAATAGCTGCAATCAAGCGATGGTCTCGCTCGCTCGACCGCCGCGAGGTACTCACCCACCGACTCCCAGTCCCACTCGCGATCAAGCTTACCAAGCAGACCCGCAAGCGTTCGCTCCATCTGTGGTCGGTCAGACTTGCGAATCGGAGCGACGGAGATGCCGTCCTGTCCGAACACTTCAAGAGTGATGCCTTGGCGGACTTTCATGGGCAATTCGGGCTCGTTTAACACCCGAAGATCGGAGTGGCTGTGCGTGTCGATGAAGCCGGGCGCGATGACCAGCCCCTTGCAATCGAGCTCCTCGGGCGCGCCGTGAAGAGAACCCGGCGCGTCGACGGCAAGAATCCAGTTGCGCCGAATCGCAACGTCGCCCTCGGTCCCCGGCCGGCCAGTCCCATCGACGATCGTGCCTCGCTTCAATATCAAGTCAGGCGACTTAATCATTTTTCTTTCTCGTTACTGCGCAAAGCTCAAGCGCGTGGCCATCCGGGTCTTTGAAATAAACCGAGGTCGCGCCCATCCATTGATGAACGACGGGCCCTTCAACGTCGACGCCGCGGTCACGAAGGATCGACGTGGCTCTCTCGATATCAGATTCATCAATCGTGAAAGCGAAGTGCTGCAACGGCCATTCGCCGTTGTCCTCCTGAAGCACGACCATTCCAGCATCGCCGCCCGCTCGCAAGAACAGCCACTTTCGCTTTTCGTCTCGAATGCCGACTTCAAGACCAAGCACTTCGCGATAAAACGGCTCGGCTTTCGTCAGGTCTTTGACGCGAACCGCGACTTCATAGACTCCTCGTATTGGCAGCATGTTGACTCCTGTTCGTGATAAGTCGGTAACCAATTATTGTATAATGCGGCAGTCAATTTCGCTAAAAGGACCGACGGGAAGATGACGAACAGCCGAGTTGCCCTCTACCTCCAGGACAAACATCCGCTTCGTGAGGCGATAGATTATGTGCGTTACGCGGAGGCGCGAGGCTTCGAGGCGGTGTGGCAAGCCGAATCGCGACTCGTGCGCGACGCGATCGTTCCGATGGCGGCTTATGCAGCGACGACTGAGCGAATCAAGATCGGCTCGGGCGTGATCAACAACTGGACCCGCAACGCTGCCTTGATCGCCGCAACGTTTTCAACTTTAGACGACCTCGCGCCCGGTCGCTCCATATGCGGGCTCGGCGTTTGGTGGGAGCCGCTCGCCTCAAAAGTCGGAGTCAACCGCCGCAAGCCGCTTCAAGCGATGCGCGAAACGGTTGAAGTCGTGCGCCGCTTGCTCGCGATGGAGAAGGTCACTTTCAAAGGCGAGTTCGTTCAAGTCGAGGACATCGAGATTGATATCGTTCACAGCGACCGCGCACCCAAGAACGTTCCAATCTACATCGGCGCGACTGGAATGAAAATGATGGAGCTCGCAGGCGAAATAGCCGACGGAGTGTTGCTCAACTATCTCGTCTCGCCCGCCTACAACCGCGAAGCGATGGAACATCTTCGCGCCGGGGCCGAACGCGCGGACCGCAACTTCGA
>DATFWM010000463.1:0-2591 GCA_035259295.1 Blastocatellia bacterium
GCCCGGTCGATTCCCACAATTCGGTACGTTTCCTCAGACCAGAAGAGTTCTCCGTTGGCAATGTTCCAGCCGAGGCTTCCAGTGTGGCTCAATTTCTGGGCTTCGGCCAAATAGGTTTCACTGCGCCGCAAAGCAGCTTCAGCCTGCTTCTGCTCACGGTAGAGATATGAATTCGTTAAGGAAATGGCCGCCTGCGAGGCGAGCACTTTCAGCACTGCAATCCGCGCGGCAGTGAAAACGCTCGGGGTCAGGTTGTTTTCGAGGTATAACACACCACTGAGCTTGGCTTGGTTGATCAGGGGGAGGCAGAGAACGGAACGAGTGTGGCGCTGAAGAAAATAGGGATCGGAGCTGAACCCATTCGCCGTCGAGGCATCATCTAAGATGACGGTCTCCTTCGTTCGAACAACATAATTGAGGATCGACTCGGGCAAGCTGTCGGCCTCGACTGGCTCGTTTCGCAGATGCACGTTTGGCGCCCCGCCGTTGGTTATGGCTTCCGCTTCAATCCGATACTCGATGCCTCGAGGTAAGACCAACAAACCTCGTTCGGCGCCGGCATTTTCAAGGGCTACGCGCATCAACGTGTCGCTCAGCTTTTCGAGGATGATTTCACCGGAGATGGCCTGTGAGACCTTGATCACCGTCGCCAGATCCAGATGTTCGACCGGCGCGACAATCGTGCTTGTCGCGCCGGGCAGTGACGCGGCGCTCTTGAGTTGGGGATACAACTGATCGAGTTGCTTTACTTTGCCATCAGCTCCCCAACGGAGATAGCAGTGCCGGGCTTCCCACAAATAAGTAGTCGCGATTTTGTCGAACCCGTGTCCCGCGTAAAAGCGCGCGGCAACCTCGTAGGCAACCGCCTCATTATGTATGAATCCGTTCGCGTGCGCAGAGCGGATCGCCTTTTCATAGAGGCGCATCGCGTCGAGCTCGCGGCCTTCTATGCGTGCGATTTCCGCGCCAACCAGGGCGGCGCGATTTTCGAAATTCTCGGGGCAATTCTCCGCCCAGATTTCGAGTTGTTTAAAGTGAGCGGCCAAAGCATCGAAATGCTGCTGTTTTTGGTCGGGAGTTGCGGAATCGAAAAGTGAGGCGTGCGAAAGAGCGCTATAGAAGCGAAACTCTGCCGTTTCGAATTGCGACGGTGATGTCCAGAGCATCCGCTGCGCCGTCGCTGAGGCCGCGAGGGCCGCAGCATAATCACCGGCAAAATAGCGGGCTTGCAGCTTTCGGATAGAATACCAGCACTTAACCTCCGCCACGCCGGGATGGCTGGACAGATGACGCTCAAATCGAAGCTCATTGAATTCCTCATTGTTGAAGCAGCCAAATTCCGGCGTTAGCCCACGGAGCGTTCGAATCAGTCCGAGCTGCGCCGTGATCTGGTCGGCGACGAGGCCGAACCGAACTCTTTTTGCGAATTCCAGTCCATTCTCGGCTTCACGTTGCGCCTCCGGGAGCGGATCTCCCGCCGAGAGATGATTGGTGATCAGGTGGTTGCGACTGTATGCCGCAAAAGTAAGATCGCCGACCCGATAGGCGGCATCGAACGCGCGGCGCACCAGATCGCGACCGGTCTTTACATGCCTCGTCCAGGGGATGACGATATCTCCGAAAGACATATAGGTCCGAGCCTGAAAACGCGTCAACCCGCGCTTTTCGACCAGTTCATAGCCAAGCCGGCCGAAGCGGGCTCCGGCCTTATAGTTGCCGAATCGCGGTCCGGCGATGATGGCAAACCAAACGAAGGCGAAGCAGGACGCATCGCTGATGCCATGCTCGAGGCTGAGATTCACCATTCGGCAAATGAGGAGTGAACATAAGGTCTCGTCGCTAAACAGGGCCGGCGTCACGGTCTCGGTCAGGACGTCCAGCGTGTCGAGGAGATCCAGGTTCGTCATCAGGGGCAAGTCGACGAGTTCCTCGATTTGCCGGCCTCCAAGCTGCGTCCAGATTCGATCGTATTCGCGCCGTACTTCGTCGAGGCTCGGATGCGCCGACCAATCCGTGCCGCCGCGCTTCAGGTATTCAAGGCACACCTCTACGCTGCGATCACTCCGATCCAAAGTGGTGTGGAGCGTGAGGCGCAACCTTGCGACGAGGGCAATATGGTGCTGGCTTCTGGCGCGCTGCGCCAGCATCGAAAGCCGATTTTCGGCTGATGCCATGTCTGCGGTCAGTAATTCGCACTCGGCCATGTAAAGTTCGATATCAAAGATGAGCTCGTAGTTTTGGTCCCAGCTCTCTTCGGTCAACAAGGCCCGGCCCGCAGTGAGGTACTTAAGCGCGGAGGCATAAGCTGTCGAAAGCTTCGCGCGCCTTCCGGCAATGAAATTCAACTCTGCGACCCGCGCACGTTCCTTTACTGAAACAATCAGGCGAGAGCCACGGTTGAACTGATTGACAATCTCGAAGATCGCTTCCTGCTGTTTCTCTGGAGGAGTGTATTCTGCCAACAGTCTTCCTATCCGGAGATGAGTTTCGGCGCGCAATTCTTCTGGGATTAAAGAATAAGCTGCTTCCTGGACACGATCGTGCAGGAACCTGTACGAATCTTCCGAGCGGAAGATGAGGCTCGCTCGGAC
>DATFWM010000464.1:0-7936 GCA_035259295.1 Blastocatellia bacterium
TGCGGTGGATTCAGATACGTCGCGATAACTAGATCGATCACCCACCCGTCCGTAGCCAAGTCGCGACATTGCTCTGGTAATCGGTCCAACCGCCATCGAAGGAATCTAAGATCGTTTCGTATCCCGATAAATGACTCCAATTCGGCAAAAGGCATTGCCGGAAACTCCTCGCGCATGCACTCTAAAAGTGGCGCGCTGAATCGCACAGAGAGGACGGTGTCCGGAGGCACACCTTGAAGATGGCTGTACTGGTGCAGTCGTCCACGTTCGGTAAGAAATGCGCATCCCTTCTCGATCAACCACTCGCGCTTCTCAAATCCCAGAACAAAGCAGTTCTCTTCGACGAAGTGAATTCCGCGGAACGCGCATATGGAATTGCGCGGTTGAACGTTCAGAGGTTCAGGTCCGTGCTTGAGCAGGAAAATGTCTGCTAAGTCCGTCTTGGCTAACCCGATCTGCACGGCAGCCTCCTCCAGGCCTGGGAACGCAAAAAGTCTCTATCAGAACGCATGCGCGGTCAACCTTGGGGGCAGTATCAGGCCTGCCATTCTGCCATTTCAAGTCCGGTCAAAAGTCAATTTGTAAAGTCTGACCCCTCTAGACGCTGAGACGCTGTTTGATGATCGACTGGCTTCGGATCATAAGTAGTCGATGCGACTAATCATGAATCAAAACCGAAAGGAAGTTGTTTCCGATGTGGGCTCCGATCGCCGGCCACAATGAATTGGTCTTCTTCATCACCCAGCCGAACAGACACCCGAGCAGAAAAACGTTGACCAAGTCTCTAATCACCCGACCGGAGAAGCCGTTCTTCGAAACCCAATAAGGCACATGCACAAGCATAAACAACGCGCCGGCGATGAAGTTTGACTTCCAAAAACTCAGGCTCTCGTTCAATCGGTTTAGGAGGAACCCTCTGAATAAGATCTCCTCGGATATCGGTGAAAGGGAAACACCGGCAAGAATGCCGAGCCATTGGGATGATCTCTGCGAAAGCATCGCCCCGATGTTTCTGCCGGAGATCACTGATTCGCCGGCCGCGGTAAGACTGAACCAGACCACTAGGACGACAGCGCTGTTCAGCAAGCCCCGCTTGTTCACGCGAGTGGTCAGCTTCGTGTAAGCCAGCGGCTTGGCGCGCAGGAACGCAAGGGTGATGAACACCGGCAAAGCCCAAAGCGTGAACTTGACAGCGTTCGAGTAAAGATTCCTCCAGACTTCGGACTGGATGCTTTCGTCGATGTGAATGAAGACCGTTGCGCGAAGCGACCACACCACAAGAAACACGGCGATATAAATCGCCAATGACTTCGTCGGCAGCCGCTCAGCAAGCGCTGACAGACCTGACGCTTCAACCGACTCGGCTCGCACAGCCGCGGGAGGCGTCATCTCTCAATCTCCGTATTGACCGTTCGAATCGCCTCGAACACGCGCGCGGCGTTGTGCTTCCACGTGTATCGGTCGAGGACTGTCCGCCGTGCGGCGGAACCGAGGCGCGCGCGCACAGCCGCATCCTGCGATAACCTCTCAATCGCTTTCGCCAGCGATCGCGCATCGCCGGGTTCTACGAGCAAGCCGTTCTCGCCGTCAACGATGACTTCACCTATTTGCCCGAGCCGGCTTGCGACGATTGCTTTCCCCGTCGCCATATACTCAAACAGTTTAGTTGGCGAGCCGAAGAACTCGCTGCCGTCTGTTGACTCCACGTGCGGCGAGACGAGCATGTCGCAAGCATCGAGGTAGGACGGGATCGATGCGTGCGGAATCCGACCCGTAAAAGTTGCGCTGACAGCGGAGTCGGCAGCTTCGATGATGGCCTCTGCCTCGCTGCGCTGCTCGCCCTCTCCGACGAAAAGGAAATGGCACCTTGAGGCCCCACTCACTCGGCGAGCAGCTTCGGCCAGAACAGGCGCCCCGTGCCAAGGGCCGAACGTGCCAACGAATCCCACAACTGTCCTACTCTCGACGCCGAGGGCTCGTCGCACGGCGTCGCCTCCGCAGCCGGGGCGAAACATATCCGTGTCAACGCCGTTCGGGTTAACGACTATTCTTTCAGAAGAGATGCCTGCGCGTGTGAGATTGCGGCGCTCGACTTCGGACACAACGAAGATCAGATCAGCCGCGCGCAGATTGAGTTTCTCGAATCGTTTCAGCAGCCAGAGCTGGCCGATGGGGTCCCAGTTTCGGCTGACCCAAATCTCCGAGGCGTTGAATTCGAGCGCCAGCGGAAGCCCAGTCACCAGCGACAAAGCAACGCCCGTCCAGTTGAATCGGCTATAGCGTTGATAGATGAAGTCAGCATCGTCGGGAGAACTGCGCGTGACCAGTTGCAGACTCTTAATCGTGAAGACGATGTTGTTCCACAATTCAAATAGCGCCTTCGTAGCTGTGAAGAATGCCGAAGGCTTTATTGAGACGCAATGATGCGGCGCAAGCTGCAAGCCTGCGGCACTGCAGACCAGCATCGTCAGCCTGTGACCAAGCGCAGCCGCTCCGCTCGCCAGTCCCGACGTGTGAGTGTGCATTCCACCCTCGGGCATGCTCGAAGGCGTGGCGCGAACGTACAGCACCGCGCGCGATGGCTTCTCGTCCGAGCCGAGTTTTGCGCGACCTGTTCTCGACGCTCGCGCGACGCCTCGAAATCGGAGTGACAGGGCAACCAACTCTGTGAGTAACCACGACAGCGGTACAAGCCATCCGTAGCCTATCAACAGCTCAAGCGCCAGACGCGGCGCTTCAACCAGCAGCGCGCCCGTGCGTGAGCGCTCGAGCGCGCGACCGCTGCGGTCTCCCATCACAACCCGCCGCGCGCCCGACAGAGCCGCGAACACGATCATCGCGCTGCGAGCGCTTTGCCTGCTCAGATCGGAGGCGAACACCGCGAACATATCCGGCTTGAGCGAGCGGACGCGCGCCAGCGCCCCTCGTTTGGATTCCCATTTGAGATCGGCTTTGTTGATCGGCCGAACCTCCGCGGCCGGCAATGCCGCGACGGCCCATTGCATAGCGACGCGCTTATCACCGGACATATCTAGCAACAAAGCGAGCGGCTGCTTGCGATTTACTCCCTCCGTTGCGCGAACAGTAACAGCATTGCTTTCGCTCAACCGCGCAATGTCCCGCTCTCGCCTTAAAGCGTTGCTCCTGACATTTGGCGCTTCAGGTTTATTGGTGGATTTCGGGGCGATCACTTGGTAGCCCTTATGAGAAGGTTCCATCCGAAAGCTCGCGCGAGCCAATGGAAAACTGTTTCGGGGATAAAGGGCCCGAAGGGTCTCAGCTCGTGGCGCGTGAGTTGGTTCACGGTGGTTTTACAATCAGTAAAACCCCGGAATAGACGACGCGCCTCGGACCGCGTGTAAGCCTTGACCAGCGGATAAGCGGTCTCCCTTGGATACTCAACGAGCCGGCTCATAATCTGCTGAGGAGTTTCTTTGAGAAGGTCGCCGCCAAGAATGCCGTGCCTGATTATCAACGATCCCCAATAATAAAGCGATGCGCGATGATAAACCATCACGATCGCCTCGCCTGCCGGCCGGAGCACTCGATGAATCTCGCGGACTGCGCGCTCGGTGTCAGGTGTGTGATGCAATACTCCGAACGAGTAAATGACGTCGAAACTTTCGTCAGGGAAGCTCAAGTTTTCGGCGTCGCCGACCATGAACTCGCCGGTGAGCCCGTAGACTTGAAACCTGAGGCGAGCTATCTCGATGCTGCGCGGCGTGAGATCGACGCCCGTAACGATAGCGCCGCCTCGGGCGAATTGAAGCAGGTCAGTTCCTGTGCCAAATCCCACTTCAAGCAGTCGTTTCCCTTCGTAGCGGTCGAATCCGATGATCTGCTTCATCCACGGCGAGCATTCGTCGTAGCGGTGTCTTTGTATCGCTTCAAAATACTCGCGCGTTCCGAACTCGAATTCGGAGGCCGCGTTCGCCCCGCACGGATTCTCGCTCCATTGTTTTACCGCGCGGCGTTTGTAGTCATCAGTCAGGGATGAGTGATGTGTTATGAGTGATGTGTGATGTGTGATGCTTGACGTGTGACGCAACGGCAAGTGCGAATATTCAGAGGGTGTTTGGGCGCGCTGCTCCAACTCGCTCATCTCCGATCACGGCTCTCATTACTCTGCTGAACTTTCGATAATAGTAAACGTGTAAGAAGTAGTCCACTGCCATTGAAGCAGCGCCGACCCAAGCCGCGCCCTTAACTCCGAAGCGGGGCACAAGTAAGAGTAGCCCGGTGAGATTCGCAATCGTGACTACGATGGCGATGTTTCTCAGCTCTTTGCCGCGCCCGTGCGAGGCCAGGAACATGTTGTAGGGCTGAAAGAGTCCGACAAACAGGTTGAGCGCGGCAAACGGCGTCAGCAGAGAAGCTGCTTCGCTGTATCGAGGGAACAAAAGCCTCAACGCGATCGGGCCGATTGTTGCCAGCGCAATCGACGCGCAGATAAGCACAATTGTATTCCATCTTTTTATCCGCTCGGGAACGCTCGCAAGCTTCGCGAAAGCGCGAAAACGAGACACAGCCAACGAGCGCGACAGTGTTGCAATCGGCGCGCTGAGCTTCTGCGCGTTCGCGTAGAGTCCGAGCGGCTCAAGATTTGTTGAAGCGCGACCGAGAAAGTATGCAATGACGAGATTATCGAGCCGCGCCGCCGACGCGCCGGTTATCCGCGCGAGGTACAGATTCAACCCGTAGCTACGGGTTTCTTTGAGCGCGAGTCTAACGTGGCGCGATATATCTTCGAAGCTCGGCCGCAAGCCGATTATTGCCAACGCAGAAGCAAGGCCCAGTCCCGCCAGATAGGCCAGAAGAGCCGATCCTGCGGTTAGTCGGTGCGCGGCCACGAGCGCGATCAATATCAAAACGTAGAAGCCGGGCGTTGTTAGTTGGAATACAGAAAGCCGACGGATTTGGTTCAGCCCCTGGCAGCTTTGCTCGATGAACAACTGAATGGGATAAAAAAATGCGAGCGGTGACGCCGCGATCAACAGCGAGCTAACGCCTGTCTTGAATATCAAATCAATCTGGATGGCCGCGCCGGCGACGAATACCGAGAACGCCAGACCGGTCACCGCTGCCATCAACAAGAGAGCGCCAATCGCGCGTCGCTCGCTGTCACGGTCGCCCTCGAGCGCGAGTACTCGCGCGCCTGCTCCGAAGATGCCGAACTCGAAGAATAGTCCGGCGATCACAATCACGCTTTGACAGAACGCGAATCGCCCGAACTCGCGTGGGTCCATCAATCTCCACAGGGTCGCGCTCGCAAGCAGGCTCAGTACAGTTGCTCCCATCTGCGCCGAAAAAAGCATGCCCGCCTGACGAGGCGTCTCCCTGAGCAACGGGCGTAGAAATGGAAGAGGATTGAGAGCCGAAGGTTGGGACTCGGAGTTGAGCTCCTGTCTGGTTTGGAGTTTCTGTTTCAATTATTCACCAAAGAATACTCCTGAGATGTTGCTGCGTACCGATTGCTAAATGCGGCCGGGGTTGCTTTGTGATCAATCCAGTGTTCGTACCAGAGGCTCAGATTCAGAAGACACCAGAGGAAATAGGAGTAATTGATCCTTCCGGCGCGCTGATCATCAAGCATGCGTTTGATAAATCCGTAGTCGAATAACCCGCGGCGGCGCAGCGTTGAACCGAGCAGCGCGTCCTCGACGAATCGGCCCATGCTGCCAAGCATCCACTCGTTTAGAGGCACGCCGAAGCCTTTCTTCCTGCGGTCTATGACGTCGCCGGGAATCTTTTCTCTCAAGGCGCGTTTCAGGATGTATTTGGTTTGGCGATGGTGATACTTCAATCGGCGCGGAATGGTCATCGCGAACTCAACCAACTTGTGATCCAGGAAGGGCACACGGGCCTCGACTGATGTCGCCATCGTAATCTTATCAACGCGCATCAATAGAAGTTCCGACAGCCTCAGTTTCAGCTCTTGATAAATCATCCTCTCTAGCTCATCCGCATCAGGCTTTGCCGCGAGTAGACGATCCAGGTCGGACCGCACGACCGAGTAAGATGAAAGGTTCGAAAAAGAATTCTTCTTGCCGTTTAGTTTCTCAAGCGCTTGACCAGCGAACAGCCGCTGCTTGTTAACTTCATCAAAAACGAATGTGCCGCTCCAGAAGAGCTCTTCCCCTTCAGCGAGCCTGCGCAGCAAGTCGGGCACCATTTTGCGACCCTTCGGAAGCAGTCGCGCCCCGCCCGTCTTATAAACTGCATTTCCCGTTGCGGCCAATGCCCGTCGAATTGAAGCGGGGAGTCTCGCGAGATGCCGCCACAGATAATCGTGCAGGTCCAAATAGGCCGCGTATTCGCGGTAGCCGCAGAACAACTCGTCCGATCCTTCGCCCACCTGAACGACGAAGGTGCCAGTTTCGCGTGCAAGCTTCGACACGTAATACAGCGGCACGCATACGGGGTCGGCGATGGGCTCGTCTTGATGGAAGACCAGACCGGGAAGAAAATCGATCAGCTCTTCTTGTCCAATAACAATCTCGTGATGATCCGTTTCGAATCTTTTTGCGATTGCTCGCGCTTCCTCGAGCTCGTTATAAGCGAAATTCCCGCGATAGCCGACGGTGAATGTGCGAACCGGTTGATCCATCAACTCCGACATCAGCGCTACGTTTGCACTCGAGTCGACGCCGCCGGAAAGGAACACACCGAACGGGACGTCGCTCATCATTCGCTTTGCAATCGATTCTTTCAACAGACGTAGGAGTTCTTGTGCTATCGACTCTTCGTTTTGAAGCTCGGCAGACCTGTGCTGTTCGACGATCGCGTCCCAATAGCGCGTGATCTTGACTTCGCCCGTTGAGTCGCAAGTCAGCATACAACCGGCGGGAAGTTTCTGGATGCCTGCGAACAAGGTCTGCGGCGCCGGCGTTGTCAGAAAAGTCAGGTAATGATAGAGGGCTTGTTCGTCGACGTCTCGCGAGACCGCCGGATGTTCGAGTATGGCCTTTATCTCGGACGCGAAAATCAAGCGTCCGCCTGTCAGTGTGTAATACAGTGGCTTAACTCCGATGCGATCACGCGCAAGCACTAGACGCCGCGCATCTTCGTCCCACAGCCCAATTGCAAAGTCGCCTTCCAGCTCTTCGACGAAATCCAAACCGCGCTCTTCGTAAAGATGAATGATTGTTTCGGTATCGGTGCGGGAGCGGTAACAATGCCCTTTCGCTTCGAGCTCGGGCCGCAGAGATGCGTGGTTATATATCTCGCCGTTGAAGGTTATCCAGACCCGCCCGTCTTCATTTGCCATCGGGTTGCGGCCAGCGGGCGAGAGATCGACGATCGACAGCCGACGGTTGCCAAGTCCGACGCGCCGGTCGCGGCTGACATAGACGCCTGCGTCGTCGGGCCCGCGATGAGTCATCGTGTCGCGCATCCCAACCACCAGCGCGTCGGTGACCGCAGGCTCGCTTAAACCGTATTCGTAGATTCCACAGATGCCGCACATAAGAACAGAGGTCAGAAGTCAGAGGTCAGCCGTTCAATTTGCGTTTGACGGGACGCAATTCAAAGGTCACCTTCAACGGAACTTCGGCCGCGAGACTGTATATGATAGCAGAGGAGTTCAGCCGAGTCCCGTATGCCGGCGAAACCCATCGTTCCTCAATGTGCGCCTCGAGCTTGTGATCCGAAACAGGAACGATAGTAAGCGTTACGCTTGCGTCGCTAGCTGTTGCACAGTTCCGACCATCGAGCGCTACGTCGAGTCCAGCGTCGAAGTTGAAGAAGAATTCGAACTGATGTTGGGCCTGGCCGGTGAAGATATCCTCGACCGTCCAGTAGCCTTCACTCTTGTTGAATGTGACGATGCGGCGATGAGTTACCGGCTCTGCGAGTCGTTGATAAGCGTAATGCTCTGCATCCAGCACGTCGCGTTCGCGAGTACTTTCCCAGCTGTTAACTCGCGGTCGAACGTTCG
>DATFWM010000465.1:0-4352 GCA_035259295.1 Blastocatellia bacterium
CAAAAAACCCGACCCAAAAAACCTGATCTACCGAATCACCATCCGCGTCTGCCGATTGCTCAGCCCGATGAGGTGTCTTGACCTCGAGCTTCAATCGAACCTCGCGTCTATTATGATCAGGATAAAGGGCCTCGACTTTGAAGTGTCTTGTTTCTCCGGGGTACTCTGACCCTTTCGAGTGAACTTTGAGATCGCCGTCTATGACCTCGTAACCGCCGGGTTCTTGCTGGAACCGATCGAACTCAATAGTTGCGTCGAGCTTCCCTGCGCCTTCTTCCAGAGCTGCGACCTGCTTGGCCTTCACGTCGCTGGCGGCGCGCTCCATGCGAGCGATGTAATCTTCGGCCCCGTTGCGCTTACGAGCGAGCTCTTTGTACACGTGTTTGAATAGCGGACCCAGGTCAAGCGCTTCGTGAAAGTTATAAGAGAGTAGTTCGAGGTTCAGCA
This sequence comes from Blastocatellia bacterium, assembly GCA_035259295.1. GTDB lineage: Bacteria > Acidobacteriota > Blastocatellia > UBA7656 > UBA7656 > Onstottus_A. The sequence goes on from DATFWM010000465.1 coordinate 448, forward strand.
CTCGTTCTTCGTACCCGACCGATCCGGGCTTCAGAAAACTGTCGATGATGGACTTAAACATGTCCTTGCGTAACTGACTGTCAGCTTCCTCACGCTTGCTCATGAGTTCCGCGTAGAGGCGGGCATTAGTGTCGATCGCCTGCCGTCGCTCCAGGAACTGGGATCCGAAAAAGCCCACTCCAGCAACTGCCAGTGCTGTCAGAAGTCCGCCGACAGGCTTGAGAACGATGTCTGCGATGTCCCACCCGGACTTCCGCTCGGTTGTTGCTCCAGCCTTCGCCGTCATAATCACTTCCTCCTCAAGAAGTACTGGCCGTTGCCATCTCGAACCAGATCGAAGTCGTAACGCACCGGATCATCATATGAGTAGATATCGAATCGGCTACTCCATTGACCCTGATAGTAGACCTGTAGTGTACATTTGCCTTTTCTTGCAGCGTAGACGCTGTATGAGCCGTAGTCGTCGGTCTCGCGCTCGTACAGTTCGCCGCTGCAGTCAACAACCACCTTGCAGCCGCGACCGACGGGTCGGCCTCCCTCTTTCAGACTGCCGTAGACCTGGGCAGCAAACACCACCGTAGGCAGAAGGAATAAGAGCAGCACCAGCGTTAGAATCCCTTTCATTGTCTTAGTACCTCCTTTGCGACCTTCTTCGGCAAACCGGCATAGCCACCCGAAGTTGGCCTCGAAGGCTCGGCATTAGTGAAGTATCTTTCAAAACTTGTGTAGTCTAACACACAGCTCAGATGGGCTCGTAGGAGGAAATCCGCAGAATTTTAGTCAGTGAACCGCAGAATTGGCCTGTGGAATGCCGTGGGTCAAGCAATCAGTCGCGGTCGTAGCGGAAGAGAGCACTTGTTCAGTTCGTTTGGCGATCCGATTGCCCCGGATGATACGCCCTTTTGCTATTCGCCTTAATCTCCTCCAGCGTGAACCACGCTGGTTTGAACTCCTTCTTCGAATAGAGCTGGGCCTGGTCGAAATGATAAGGTGACCTCGGGTCGGCGCTCTGGCCGAACACCAACAAAGACCGGGCCTGAACCTTCGGGCCGAATTCGACTACGCTCACGAATGAAGTGCCCGCCACTCCATAACGTCGCTTCTGACCTTTCTCAACTCGCGTGTAGAAGTTGTTCACGATGCCAACCGGTCCTGGAGCGCCCGCGATCGGCAAACTCGGTCGCTGGTCGCTGAAAGTCTCAAGCTCGCCGCCTGATTGAATGCGTTGCAAGCGATTGATCTCGCCCCACGCGACTCGCCATGTCCCGAAATCGCGAATCAAATCGGCCATAACTTCTTCAAGCGCCCGAATCTTAAGCCAATCGTCTTTGACTCTTTTAGCTTCAAGCCTCGCCTTCCGCTCAAACCACAGGGCGAACAACGTCATCGGTTTCGAGTCTATCGTGCTGACGTGGTCCCATGACTTCAGCTCGGCGATCGCGTCGGCAAGCTTGGCTGCGCGGGCGGCGTCTTTTTCTTTCAGCTTTTCAACTTCGGCGGCAAGCTCCGGTATCTGAGTTTCGGATTCGATCACAGTCGTATCGAATCCCGCCCGAGCCCAATCGTCAAACGTGAACTTGTCGTGCGTCGAGAGAATCCTTCGCGAGATTCGCGCGCGAGCGTTGTCAGATTCGTGAGTCATATAATTTGGGAAGTTTTCTCTTGTCGGATTGCCTTCGGCGGTCGTTGTGAACGGCGTCTGATTGCAGTTTTGCATGAACCCGGTCTTCGGATTTGTCAGTTGCGGCAGCTCGTCGAAGCTGTGATAGCCTTGCCATTCGGCCTCAGGGTTGCTGCCGTCGACCGGCTTCGACCAGTCGAACTTCGTCGAACGCCGAGGTATCGCGCCGTTGTATGCATAAAAGATGTTTCCGTCTCGGTCGGCGTACATCACATTGAACATGGGGACCGCGCCCTTCGAGATCGCTGCTTTGAACTCGGCGAGCGTCTTCGCTTTGCCCATCGCGTACCGCTGCAACGCCGAGCCGCCCTCTTCGAAGCGCGCCAGCTTGATGGACAGCGGCTTGCCTTCACGCACTGCGACAATCGGGCCGTGATGAGTCTTGCGAAACTTGAAACTTCTCGAATCAACACCCTTATCGGTTTTGACGCCGATTGTATCGGTCCACTCAGTTGCCATCCTGTATCCGTCGCCGTAGTGATACGCGAGGGGCTTGTTCGGGTCGTCAAACTTCTCAATGAACACATCGACAATGTCGGGATCGTTTACGGTGTGGCTCCAGCCCAGATACTCGTTGTGGCCGATCGTCGGGTGGGGCGAGCCGAAGAAGGACGCGCCGCTGAGATCCCATCCTTCGTCGCTGTGCACGTGACCCTCGTACCACTGGCCCGGCCCGAAGAAAGGTTGGTGAGGATTGATGAACAGCAGCGCGTGACCGCCCGCACTCTTCGACGGCGTGACAGCCCACATATTCGAGCCGATCACCGGTTCGACTTCCGGCTCATCGACCCCGTTGATTGGGATACCCTGCGAGACATTTGTCGACGCGGGCGCAACCCCTGAGTCGAGCGTCACGACTGCCGTCTTTATCTCGTCAACTTTCAAGCCGGACTTCCCGTAGACGAACTGTTGGTAGACCAGGAACCGGTAGGCCGCGTATGAATACCACGGCTCAAAGTGAGTGATGCGGCGCGGGTTGACCTGCGGGTTGCGCGCGAGAAAGTAGTTGAGCCCTTCGGCAAGCGCCTCGACAAGCTCGCGCTCGCGGCCAGTTGCGCGATCGTATTCGGCCTTCGAAAGACGAGTAATCTCCAGCGCGCGATTTAGCAGATCGTCGGCGAGCGTCCTTTCGCCGTAGACTTCGGACGCGCGGCCAAGCGAGCGAATGAACGTGTCCTCTATCTGCCAGAAGTTATCCTCGGCTTGGGCATAGATGTATCCGAACACGCAGCTTGCGTCCGTCGGGCCGTAGATGTGCGGCACGCCGTAGCTGTCGCGGTAAATCGTGACCGAGCGCGCTACCTTCTCAGCCCTGGTTGTCGATTGTGCTTTCGCAGCGGCGCGGACCGGCACGGCGGCAGTCATCGAGAGCGCAAGCGCCAGTGCCATGAGAACGCTAACTGTTCGCGATGCTAATTTACTTGTCGAAAGTATTCGATTGAAACCTCTTCGCGCGCTCTTAGTCATAACAAACTCTCCTTGGGCTTGTTATTCGGTGATCCGGTTGATCGTTTATTACAGCTCGTCGCATTCTACAGTCGCGAGCATGCCCGTGCAAGCGCAGCAATCGACAGCGCAGCAATCGAAGGGCTGCCGGCGCTGACAGCACTTCTACCAATCTGTTATCATAGCCGGTTCGACTTCAGGGATTGACGCTGACATGCAAACACGAGGAGACATTCGCAACATCGCGATCATCGCGCACGTCGATCACGGCAAGACCACGCTTGTCGACGCGATGCTCAAGCAATCAGGGCTGTTCCGCGCTAACGAAGCGACCGTCGAGAGAATGATGGATACGCTAGATCTCGAACGCGAGCGTGGCATCACCATCATGGCCAAGAACGCGTCGGTCCGCTACGCGGGAGTGAAGATCAACATCGTCGACACGCCCGGCCATTCCGATTTCGGAGGCGAGGTCGAACGCGTGCTCAAGATGGTTGACGGAGTGATGCTTCTGGTCGACGCCAGCGAAGGTCCCTTGCCCCAAACTCGCTACGTGCTTTCGAAGGCGTTGGCTTTGAACCTGCCTGCCGTCGTCGTGATCAACAAGATCGACCGACAGGACGCGCGTGCCGAGGAAGTCGTGAGCGAGGTCTTCGATCTGTTCATCGATTTGGACGCGACTGAAGAGCAAGCCGACTTCCCGATCGTTTACACCGTAGCGCGCGACGGCATCGCGAAGCGCGACCTCGGCGATTCAAGCTCAGACCTGCGCCCCCTG
>DATFWM010000466.1:0-5082 GCA_035259295.1 Blastocatellia bacterium
GACCTCCCTGCTACTAAAGCCTGGCTACCGACGCAAATACCGCTTAAGGTTTTGGGCCATGCATTAAGAAGATTACAAACAAACGTAGGGATCCATCGGGTAGTGGTGCAGTTTGAGTCTGGTTAGCGGGCTAAAGCCCGCTAAAACAAAAAGAGTAAATGCGCTTTTTCGAGCTGGCTGAAGCCAGCTCTCCCCCGACTAAAGTCGGGGGCTCCCTCCAAGATCACCTCGGCCTTTTTTCAAACTGCACCACTACCATCCCTCGCTGCGCTCGGGATGACAATTCGGGAGAATTTAAGGGGCTTACAAGATGACTCTTTCATCCCCCACTCGTCGTGTGACCCTCTCGCGATCCAAATACTCCAGCAGCGGAATCGCATACTTGCGCGACAATCCGCCAGTGATCTCCTTAAACACCGCGACGTCGATTTTTGGATGGGTCGGCTTCTGCGCTTGAACCAGCGATTTCAGCTCTTCAATTGAATCAACGTGAAAGACAAAATCGCCGATCCGCACCACGCGGCGTTCTGACGCGAGCAAATTGTAGAGTTTTCGAGCCAGCTCAACTTTGATTCCGACAGCAGCGGCGGTCTCCTCGAGCGTTCGGGCTTGCAGACCCGATTTCTTGAACGCGGCCTCCAGAGACTGTTTCGCGGCGGAGTCCGAATCGCTGAGTGCCGGTCGATGCGATGTGAGCCTTAACGCGTCCCGCTCGGCCGAGACTTTGCCTTCGTCCACAAGCCGAGCGACCACCGCGCGGAAGATTTCGGGTCGAACCTGCCCGAATACCCTTTCGCGCACTTCCTCACGGCTCAGTCCGAGTGCGAGTGGCTCACGGCGATGATGCTCCGTTAGAAGCTCAGTCACGTTCGCCGTCAAAACGCTGTAGGTCTCACCTGATATCAAAAGAAGCGGCGCGCCGGTGACTTCAAAAGCACGTTTTGTCTTAATCAGCTCCCGCGTTGTATTGATTGTTTGTTCGTCTGTCGCTCCCGTGCGAGCGGCGATCTCACCTTGACTCATCCCATGGACACCGGCCATCTCGATAAGGATTGCGATTCGCTCGGCGAGGTCAGCAGCCTCGAGCTTCTCGAGTCGCGCTCGCGCTTCGGTGTCGCGTATCCGATGTTTTTGCGGCAGCGCGTCGATGATAACGCCGCCGCCGATTGTTATTTGTGGCGAATAGCTTCGAATGATAAAGCGATCGCAGGGAATCGCAGTCAACGGTTGTTCGAGTCTCAACTGAACGACCTCGCTCCCGCCCGGTTGAATTGAGCCGCGTTCGGGGTTCAGGATCACCACGCGCGCCATAACCTCGGCCGTGCCGTGATGCAACCTGACGCGCGCACGTTGCGTGAGCGCGCGAGTCGCGGACGGGAGCAGCTCCAGTCGCGCGTCTATCATCGACGTCGCACGCAACCTTCCTTCGGGAGCGAGAACGCTTCCCCGCTCGGCCTGATCGACGTTTACTCCTTGCAAGTTTATTGCGGCCCTTTGTCCCGCAAGCGCGCGATCCGTGTCGTGCCCGTGCACCTGGACGTTGCGAACTCGCGCGCGCAAACCGGTAGGCAAAACTTCCAACTCATCCCCTGCGGTAATCTCACCCGCGACGAGTGTGCCGGTGACCACAGTTCCAAATCCCTTGATCGAGAAGGCGCGATCAATGGGTAATCGCGGAACCGCGGAAACCGTCTTGGGTTCGACGCGGTCTGCTAGATCGGCCAGGGCAAGCTTTAACTCTTCGACGCCTTCGCCTGTGCGTGAGCTTACGGAGATGATGGGAGCGCCTTCGAGGAACGACCCGCGTACGAAGTCCTCAACCTCGGCGCGCGCCAGCTCCAGCAGCTCTGCCTCGACAAGATCCGACTTGGTCAGCGCGACGAGTCCCGACTTGACGTGCAACAAACGGCATATATCGAAATGCTCGCGAGTCTGTGGCATCACCGATTCATCCGCGGCGACGACCAGCATTACGATGTCCAGGCCGTGAGCGCCGGCAAGCATGTTCTTTACGAAGCGCTCGTGGCCCGGCACGTCGACGAACCCGAACCTGAAATCGCCGATCGACAGGTCAGCGAAGCCAATGTCTATTGTAATGCCACGCTGTTTTTCTTCTTTGAGCCGGTCGGCGTCGATGCCAGTGAGGGCTTTGACAAGAGCGGTTTTGCCGTGGTCGATGTGGCCGGCGGTCCCAACAATGACATGCTTCATAGAGTTGGTAATGCGTGATACGTGATACGTGATGCGTGATACGTGATCCGTAGCCTCTGAGAACCACTCCGCACATCACGTGTCACGGATCACGCATCACTCAACAAGGAATGGCTCAGGCAGCCGGTTTGAAGGCGCCTTGCAGTCGATAGTTGCCCCAGGCCACAGTCATCGAAGCTCCATCCCCTGCCTTCTCGAGCGTGATCTTGAGCAGATCCTGTGGAGCGCCGTCTTTGTTGAAGCGAAGTGGCGCCTCGAGCACGACGGTTGATGGGTTTAGCGGGCGCTCGATGGCTGAGGACACCAGCAGCGTCCAGTTTCTCCGCTCGTCGGCGCGGGCGAAGATGGCATACTTCCCTGCACCAAGCCGCCTGCCGTTGAAATCCAGGTCCACTGTTGTCTCAAGCGTCGTAGGGTCATTCATCCCCATGAACCACGCAAGGCCGGGCTTGATCATATCGTCGAGATTCCGCTTGCCGAGCCGCGGCGTGCCGTAGTGAATCGAAACCTTGCCTTTGCCCAACTCGATGCTTGTTGTGTCCTCGCCGGGATCGTGCGCGGAGGCTGTGGCTCCTCCGTGGCTGTTCTCGAAGCCGCACGCGACGCCTAGCGCGACCATGACGATCAACAATAAAGATGAACCACTCTTCATAACCACTCCTAGATTGCTGAATTTCATTCTCAGTTAGCGTATTGTAGCGGTGTAATGAGGTCAAGCAGAATGGCAACAGGCGCGCTTTCCGTTTACTCGGTCCAGTAGACCTGAATTGTGTGTCGTATTAATCGTGCGGTGTGGTAACCCTAGAAGGGTGCCGGCATCTAGCCACGAGGTGAGTCCGCGAACGCGTGGGACACATCGAAGCAGCGACACGAAACCCGCGAAGCGGGTGGCGGCCAATATCAGGGTCAGGTTCGAGTCGGGCTCCACCCGCTTCGCGGGCTCTGTTTTGCTCACTCTAGGGCCCCACGCGTTCGCGGACTCACCCGTGGCTAGACTCTGCCATCCCACCGGGATTCTCCGGAAAAAAGTTGGCGCGCCCGAATCGAGCGAACGGGTGCGCGTCACCTTTTCGCGTAATCCCACCCACGGCAGCGGGTGGATGTTTCAGGTTCAGCCTTTGGCCGTAGACCACGATCGCGAGGAGTTTGTGGTCTCGTTGGTTATAGGTAGCACCTGAACCTTCCACCCACTGCCGTGGGCAGGATTCAGGGAAGTTCGAGTGCGTCTTTGTAGGCTGGGTTTGAACGATCCATCCACTGCCGTGGGTGGGATTGCGCGAAAAGCTGACGCGCACCCCGAGCCAACCGCCCGCTTGAACTTTGTCGCACTACCGTCTATCTTCGAACGCGAAATACAGCGTTGAGGAGGCAATGATGAAGATGAAATGTAGTAACGCCGGCCGATCGAACATGCGCGTCTTGATCCTATGCCTCGCGGTATGTTGCGGTTTTCTTGGGCTGAATTTCGCGGTTGCGTCGGCTCAAGAGACCGCGCTTGACCGCTACATCGCAAAGCCAGACCCGAGTTATTCGTGGAAGCTGAACAACACGATTCCCGGCGAGGGGTTCAAGCAATACATCATCGATCTGACCTCGCAGACCTGGCGCAGCGCCTCTGAAGTCGATCGTCCCGCGTGGAAGCATTGGCTCACGGTCGTTAGACCTGACAAGACTAGTTCAAACAAAGCGCTTCTGTTCATCGGCGGCGGAAGCAATCGCGATGCTGCGCCGTCGAAGATTTCTGATCGGCTTGCAAACTTTGCGATGGAAACGAACACCGTCGTCGCGGAGCTTGGGATGGTTCCGAATCAACCGCTGTTCTTTTCAGACTCGAAAGACAAAGGCCGTTCCGAGGACGACCTCATCGCATACAGCCGCGTGCGTCAGATGCAAACCGGCGATGACACGTGGCTGGTGCGGCTGGCGATGGTCAAGAGCGGCGTCCGCGCGCTCGATGCTATTCAAGAATTCCTCGCGAGCGAAGCCGGGGGCAGGCTCAAAGTCGATCAATTCGTGGTTTCGGGCGGATCAAAGCGAGGCTGGACGACGTGGCTTGTCGGCGCGGTTGACAAGCGAGTTATCGCCATTATGCCGACTGTTATCGACGCGTTGAATTCCGAAGCCATCACTCGGCATCATTTCGAGGCTTATGGATTCTTCTCGCCCGCGCTGCAGGATTACGTCAATCACAAGCTGTTTCCAGACAAGATCGGAACGCCCGAGTATCAACACATCCTTGCGATCGAGGACCCCTACAACTATCGCAATCGCAACCGGCTCAGGATTCCGAAGTATCTGGTCAATGCTTCGGGCGATCAGTTTTTCTTGCCTGACAATTCGCAGTTCTACTTCGGCGAGCTTCAAGGCGAGAAGTATCTGCGCTACGTTCCCAACGCGAAGCACAATCTAGCAGGTTCAGACGCTCGCGAAAGCTTGCTTGCGTATTATCAAGCGATCATCACGAACAAACCTCGTCCGCAGTTCTCGTGGAAGAAAGAAAAAGACGGAACGCTGATCGTGACAGTGAAAAACAAACCTCGCGAGGTGAACCTGTGGCAAGTGACCAACCTGAAGGCGCGCGACTTTCGCGTGGACACGATCGGGAACGCCTATAGGAGCACGCCGCTGAAAGAAGACAGGGCGGGCGTTTACGTCGCTCGAGTGAACAAGCCATCGAGCGGCTTCACGGCGTTCTTTGTAGAATTGGTCTACGAAAGCGGCGGGAAGTATCCGTTCAAGCTCACGACTGAGGTGAGCGTGGTGCCGGACGTGTTGCCGTTCAGTTTCAAGGACGCCAGAGCCAGCAGAGCATCGCGCTGAAGCGGTGTTGGAATGCCTGTCGCGCTCGTCAGCTACAGGCCGGTTTATGGG
>DATFWM010000467.1:0-15540 GCA_035259295.1 Blastocatellia bacterium
GCACCTTTGTCAATCCGGTCATTGATTCCGTAACAGGATTGTTGAAATCGCTGAACACTGATGATCGGGACTTCCAACCTAGACAAATCGCCATCTACTAGGAGGCAAAACGGTTTATCAACGCCGAGCAAGACTTTGAGCGTCGGCGGAGTCTACATTGCTCCGTGTGATTACTCAGTTCGTTCACTTTCAATTTGAGGAGCACTTGTGAAGAGATCAAGGTTTTGTTCGGTTTCGGTGGCTTTGGCTGCCGCGTTCGTTTGCGCTTTGGTGCCGTCTGGTGCTTTCTCGTCGAGCTTCGCGTCGGAGAACGATGTTGGCGCCTCGAAGGCAAGCACATCGGCGAGCGATGAATGCGAGTTGCCTTCAAACGTTTTCTCGCCCGAAATGATTCGCCCGCTTCTGAGCGAGATGTTAGAGCGCTCAGTCACATTCAGACGCCAATGTTGCAAGATACGAAACACGCCAGTGTTGCACATTGCGATCGAACTCGTGCCAACCTTCACTTACGACCACTGCCTGGCTGTTTCTCTCGTCGAGAGATACGCATATGGCCGCATAAGGATCAGAATGCTTATCACCGTACCGAGAGCTTCGGTGTCGTACGCTGAAATACTCGGACACGAGTTCGAGCATGCGCTCGAGCAGATCGAGGGCTTGGATTTGAGCGCGCTTGCCTCGACGGGTCGTAGCGGTGTTTACCGGCATCCGGACGGAAGCTACGAGACGACCCGTGCCCGAGAGGCTGGACTTGTTGTAGCGCGCGAGTTCGAGCTCTTCCGCAAGTCTTCCAACAGCGCAGCCCCTTCTGCCGCCGAAAGGTAACGATCTACCAGGCCCTTCAACATCAGGCGACCGACTTAAAACCCATTTATGAGCTGATAAGAATTTTATGCTTGCCCGCTGACCGCAATTCTGGTATCTACAATAGACCGATGAGTTCAGGTTCTCTCACATCGCGGATAAATCGGCTGGGTTGGAGCAGTAAGCTTCTTCCCGATGTAGCTCGCGTTCTCGCCAAGTCTTCCGTAATAGTGATCGTTATTGTAGTCAGCATTATTCTGCTTGAGAGCAGCGGATGATGGTCAACGCAATTAGGTTTGAGCGAGGCCATCATCCAAAGCAAACGGATGATGGCCTTTTCGGTTTTTAGGAGCAAAACAATCAGAAAAAAGAAAACAGGAGCTTCAACAAGGATCGGAGGAGAGGGCAGATGGTGACTGTCGTTAAAGAGATGGTGAAAGCCCCCAGCGTCGAGCTGACCGAGCAGCCGATGCGCGGCGCTCGAATTGTGTGCGAGGCGCTGATCAAAGAGGGCGTTGAAACAATCTTCGGCTATCCCGGCGGCGCGGTGCTGCACATCTACGATGAGCTGTGGAGAGTGCAAGATCGTCTGAAGCACGTCCTTTGCCGCCACGAACAAGGCGTCATCCACATGGCCGAAGGCTACGCAAAGGCCACAGGCAAAGTCGGCGTGGCGCTGGTCACATCAGGACCGGGAGCTACCAACTCGGTGACCGGCATCGCCAACGCTTTCATGGATTCTACTCCGCTGGTGGTCATCTCAGGACAAGTCCCAAGAAAGGTAATCGGCTCGGACGCGTTTCAGGAAGCCGACACCGTTGGCATCACACGGCCTTGCACAAAGTACAACTACCTTGTGAAAGATGTCCGCGACCTGGCCGAAATAATTAAAGAAGCATTTTACATAGCAAGCACTGGCCGACCGGGCCCGGTGCTCGTTGACATCCCCAAGGACGTCACCGCAGAGAATGTGCGTTTTGTTTACCCCGAACGTGTGCGGCTTCCAGGTTATCGCCCAGGCTCGCGCGGAGACTCTTTCGAGGTCGAGCGAGCCGTTGAGAAGATCTGCGAAGCGCGCCGTCCAATCCTCTACGTCGGCGGCGGAGTGATTCACTCGAACGGCTCGGAAGAATTGCTCGAACTCGCCGAGAGGCTTTCACTGCCTGTGACTCCGACGCTGATGGGGCTGGGTTGCTTTCCATCCGGTCATCCACTCTCGCTTGGGATGCTTGGAATGCACGGGACTTATTGGGCGAACATGGCGATCTCGGAATCCGATCTGATTCTGGCGATCGGCGTCCGTTTCGATGATCGAGTGACTGGCGCGCTGAATAAGTTCGCGCCCCACGCCGAAGTCGTGCACGTCGATGTCGATCCGAGCTCGATTAATAAGAACCGTCGAGTCGAAGTGCCGATCGTCGGCGACGCAAAGACTGTCACTCAACAGATGCTCGATTTACTCCCCGAGGAGGCTTGCGAATCCAGCGCCGAGCGGCTGGCCGCGTGGTGGGAGCAGATAGATGAATGGAAGCAGCACGCGCCGCTGACCTTCGAGAATTCGGATCAGGTAATAATGCCGCAACATTTGATTCAGGAACTCTATCGGCTAACTAACGGCGATGCGATTGTCTCGACCGACGTGGGCCAGCATCAGATGTGGCTAGCCCAGTATTATCCGTTCAACGGCCCGCGACAATCGATAACCTCGGGCGGACTAGGCACGATGGGTTTCGGGTTCCCGGCTGCGCTTGGCGCGCAGATAGCTTATCCCGAGCGGCAAGTGATTGCGTTTGTCGGCGACGGTGGGTTTCAGATGACCGCGCAGGAGCTTGCCACCGCGGTCCAGTACAAGACCAACGTAAAGATCGTCGTGATGAACAACAACTGCCTTGGCATGGTGCGACAGTGGCAAGACTTGCTCTACGACCGCGCTTATTCTCACGTGAACATGGAATGGCTGCCTGATTTTGTGAAGCTCGCTGAAGCATACGGCGCAACAGGGTTGAGGGCTACGAAGCCTGACCAGCTCAGAGCCGTGCTTGAGCGCGGGCTCGCGACTCCCGGTGTCGTGGTGATGGACATACTTGTCGCAGAAGAGGAGAACGTGTTTCCGATGGTTCCGGCAGGCGCGGGGCTCAAAGAGATGGTGCTCGGATGAGCACACAATTGTTCTGAGTTCAAGCTTTAGCTTGCCGCGACCTGAGGATCGAATGTCGCCGGGCTGAGGGAGATGGTAGTCGGATGAGGCACACGCTATCGATTTTAGTTGAGAACCGATTTGGCGAGCTGTCGCGCATAGTGGGCTTGTTCAGCGCGCGCGGCTACAACATCGAAACGCTGACGGTGGCTGAAACGCTAGACCACGGCGTGTCGCGCATGACGCTTGTCACGACCGGCGATGACGAAACGATCGAGAAGATTACCCGTCAGCTCGACAAGCAGATCCGCGTTTTGAAGGTGGTGGACATGACCGAATTCCGCCATATCGAGCGCGAGATGGTGCTGATCAATGTAAAAGCTGAGGCTGGTCCTGACCGTCAGGAAGTGTTGAGCCTGGTCGGAATCTTTCGCGCAAAAGTGGTAGATGTCTCAAACGACGGGATCATCATCGAAGCGACCGGTGATTGGAATAAGGTGAGCGCGTTCATCGAGTTGCTCAAGCCGCTGGGCATCCGCGAGATCGTTCGCACCGGAGCGGTCGCGATTGCAAGACTCTCGGAGACAACGGCTGATGAGCTCAGCGAACAGGAGATGGCGGTATAGCTTGTAAGGGCGGTCCTCCGTGGCCGCCCCTGGTCGATGTTTAGGCATTCGGTTCGATTGAAGGGCGGCCATTGAGGGCCGCCCGTACAGGGGGGAATCATGAAAGTTTATTATGACAAGGACGCTGATCTGTCATATCTCAAAGGAAAGAAGATCGCGATCATCGGCTATGGCGCGCAAGGTTTCGCGCACTCGAACAATTTAAAGGACTCTGGTTGTGACGTGATTGTGGGCTTGAGACCGGGCAGCCCCTCGCGCGCCAAGGCTGAAGCGGCCGGTCTTGTAGTAGAGGACACCGCCGAAGCCGCGTTCAACGGCGATATCGTGATGATGCTCGTGCCTGACGAGCTTGCGCCGAAGATCTATAAAGAAGAGATCGCCCCAAACCTGCTGCCGGGCAATTATCTAGCGTTCGCCCACGGCTTTTCGATTCACTTCAAGAAGATTGTGCCTCCCGAAAACGTGAACGTGTTTATGGTGGCGCCGAAAGCACCGGGCCATCTCGAGCGTCACGAGTTCACACAGGGTCGAGGAGTGCCGTGTCTTGTGGCGGTGCATCAAGATCCCGGCGGCAACACTCGTCAAGTGGCGCTCGCCTATGCGTCGGCGATTGGCGGCGGACGCGCGGGAGTGCTCGAAACTACCTTCAAAGAAGAGACCGAAACGGACCTGTTCGGCGAGCAAGCGGTGCTGTGCGGCGGAGTGACTTCGCTCATTCAAGCCGGCTTCGAGACGCTGGTCGAAGCTGGTTACGCGCCTGAGATGGCTTACTTTGAATGCCTCCACGAGTTGAAGCTAATAGTCGATCTGATCTACCAGGGAGGCATCGCGGACATGCGTTACTCGGTGTCGAACACTGCAGAGTATGGCGATCTAACGCGCGGGCCGAAGCTCATCGACGGCGCGGTGCGAGCGAAGATGAAAGGATTGCTCCAGGACATTCAATCGGGCAGCTTCGCCGACGAATGGATGGCCGAGCACGAAGCGGGCAAGCCGCACTTTCGCGAGCTCGAACGACAAGCGCAGGCTCACCAGATTGAAGAAGTCGGCAAGCAATTGCGCGGGATGATGCCCTGGCTGAAGGAGAATCGCCTGGTCGATAAGGCGAAGAATTAGTCATCGGTCATTGGTCATTTGTCATTCGCGAGCTGCGAGCTGGCAAATGACAAGTGACCAATGACAAATGACAGATGAGGTAGTTATGGGTTTTTACGATTGGAACAAGATGAAGCCTGAAGAGATTTCAGAACTCTACAACCGCAGGCTCGTTCGTTGCGAGAACTTGATGGTCGCAAGAGTCGAAGTCAAACAGTTTTCGGTTACACAACCGCACAGTCACGACAGCGAAGAAGTGGTCATTGTGCTCAAAGGAGCGTGGCGTTTCTATCTCCCGGACGGCGCTGTGACTTTGAGGGACAATCAGATGCTCGCGATTCCTCCCGGCGTCGAACATTCGTCGGAGACACTCGAGGACACCGTGGCGATAGATATTTGCACGCCGACTCGACTGGACTGGGTCACCGGCGAAGACCGATTTATTCATTCGGACCCGAACGATTGCCTCTGGGCAGTTTGAGAGACTAACACTGAAATGAAAGACGACGTTCCTCAACGTTCGCTCTACGATCCGAGGTTTGAGCACGATTCCTGCGGCGTCGGGTTTGTAGCCGATATTTCGGGCAGCGCGAGCCACCGCGTGCTCGAAACTGCGCTGGATGCGTTGTCTAATCTCGTTCACCGGGGAGCGATGGATGCGGACGGCAAGACCGGTGATGGCGCGGGCGTGTTGACGCAGATCCCGCGAAAGCTGCTTGTGCGCGAACTTGAAAAGCTCGGCGCTGGGTGTCCGGACGCAAACGAGTTAGCCGTTGGCATGCTGTTTCTGCCGCGAGAGGACCAATACGCCGCGACAACTTGTAGAAAGATTGCCGAGCAAACGCTGGAACGTCACGGCATGTTTGTCTTGGGTTGGAGACCACTCCCGGTGAGCGAGCAGGCTTTGGGCGCAAAGGCGGCCGCGACCGCGCCGTTGATCGAGCAAGTCATAATCGGCCGCGGACGCGCAACGGCTGATGACTACGAGCGAACCTTGTATCTTGTCCGAAAAGAGATCGAACGCGCTGCGGCAGCAATCGAGGGCTTCTACATTCCGTCGCTATCAAGTCGGACGATCGTCTACAAAGGCCTGTTCGTCGGCACGCAGCTCAAACCCTTTTATCAAGACCTTGGCGATCCTGCTCTTGAGACCGCGCTCGCCGTCGTTCATCAGCGTTACTCCACGAACACCTTCCCGAATTGGTTCCTGGCTCAGCCGTTTCGTATGCTCGCTCACAACGGTGAAATCAACACGCTCACGTCAAACCGCAACTGGATGCGAGCCCGAGAGGCGGAGCTTTGTTCGGAGCTTTGGGGTAATCGCATCGAGCAGTTGAAACCGTTCATCTGGGAAGAGGGCTCCGATTCGGCGAGCCTCGACAACGCGCTGGAGCTGCTGGTGAGAAGCGGGCGCGACCTGCCGCATTCATTGATGATGCTCGTACCCGAAGCACACGACCTGGGAGCGCAGGCGTCCCGCCTGCAACAGGATCGAATAAGTGAAGGTTTGCAGGCGGGACGCCTGCGCTCCCAGGAGCTGCGTGCCTTCTACGATTATGCGGCTTGTCTTACGGAACCTTGGGACGGCCCGGCGGCGCTTGCGTTCAGCGACGGCCGATTTGTCGGCGCAGCTTTGGATCGCAACGGGCTGCGCCCGGCGCGCTACGCGATAACGCGCGATGGTCTGATCATCATGGCGAGCGAAGCCGGCGCCATCGATCTGGCGCCCGAGGAGATCGTCGAAAAGGGCCGGCTCGGCCCAGGTCGAATGATCGCGGTCGATGTCGAGCGCGGGCTGCTCCTGCGCGATGAAGCGATAAAGTTGGATCGCGCCAGGCGCAACCCTTACCGCGAGTGGGTGCGCACTCGGATGGTCTCCTGTCCCAGGAACCTCGACGTAAGCAGCGCCGCCGCCTTGGATGAGGACGATCTCACGACGCGGATGAAGTGCTTTGGCTACACGCTTGAGGACTTGAAGCTGCTGATGCAGCCGATGTTCGGAGACGGCAAAGAACCGGTCGGATCGATGGGGGACGACACGCCGCTCGCGGTGCTGTCGACCAAACCGCGGTTGCTTTACACGTATTTCAAACAGCGGTTTGCGCAGGTCACAAATCCGGCGATCGACTCGATACGCGAGCGAACGGTGATGTCGCTCGAAACGCTGATAGGTCCTCGCCAAAGCTTGCTTGAAGAAACGGGTTCGCACGCGAGATTGATCAAGCTGCACAGTCCGATCCTCACCGACTCCGAGCTTGGCTGGCTGCGACGTGGCGACGTTCACGGCTTTAACTCTGTGACTTTAGCAACGCTCTACGGCAAGCGCGGTGGAGACCAGGCCTTAGAGCACGTGCTGGAAGCGTTGTGCGAGCAGGCGCTAGAAGCCCTCCGCGAGGGCGCAACCATCTTGATATTGAGTGACCGAGGAGCGAGCCGGTTCCAAGCGCCCATCCCAATGCTGCTTGCTGTGAGCGCGGTGCATCATCGGCTGATAAGCGAAGGCAAGCGGATGAGAGCGAGCATCGTCGCCGAGACGGGCGAGGCGAGAGAAGAACATCACTTCGCCTGCCTTATCGGAAACGGCGCGAACGCGGTCAATCCTTATCTCGCTTTCGAGATCGTCGCAAACGAAGTCCATCGACGCCGAATGAGCGAGGCCGGCGCGCTCAGGAATTACAAGACGGCAGTAGAAAACGGACTGCTCAAGATAATGGCCAAGATGGGAATTGCGACGGTTGCCAGCTACTGCGGCGGCCAGGTCTTTGAGGCTATCGGTCTCGACGATAAGTTGGTGGCGCGCTATTTCACAGGTACTTCATCGCGCATCGGAGGAGTCGGGTTGCGCGAGATCGCTCGCGACATGATGCGCTTTCACGAAGCGGCGTTTGGCTCAAGCGACCACCCTCAACTCGAAGACGCGGGCTACTATCGCTATCGCACAGGTGGTGAATTTCACAGCTTTAATCCGGAAGTTTTTCGCGCTCTGCACAAGGCAATCAGAAGCCACGACCCGGAACAGTACAAGCGTTACACCGACCAAGTTGAAACGCGACCTCCCGTCGCGTTGCGCGATCTTTTGGAGTTTCGTACAGGGACGCCCATTTCGCTCGAGGATGTTGAACCGGCCAGTGAGATCGCCCGACGCTTTTCGACTTCAGGCATGTCGCACGGCGCGCTCTCGCGCGAGGCTCACGAGACGCTGGCGGTTGCGATGAATCGCCTCGGCGCAAAGAGCAACAGCGGCGAAGGCGGCGAGGATCCCGCTCGCTATCATCGACGGGCTAACGGGGATTGGGCAAACAGCAACGTCAAACAAGTGGCGTCGGCGCGCTTTGGCGTCACGCCGGAATACCTGGTGTCGGCTGAAGAGCTCGAGATAAAAATCTCGCAGGGCTCGAAGCCCGGCGAAGGCGGTCAATTGCCCGGTCACAAGGTCACGGCTGAGATCGCTGCGATTCGCCATTCGGTGCCCGGCGTTACGCTGATCTCTCCTCCGCCACATCACGACATCTACTCGATCGAAGACCTCGCGCAATTGATCTACGACCTGAAGCAGATCAACCCGCGCGCTCGCGTGGCGGTCAAGCTGGTCTCCGAAGCGGGAGTAGGCACGGTCGCCGCCGGGGTCGCAAAGGCACATGCGGATGTAGTCCACATCTCAGGGCACGACGGAGGCACGGGAGCCTCTCCGCTCGGCTCGATCAAGAACGCCGGGTCGCCCTGGGAGTTAGGATTGGCCGAAGCCCAGCAGGTGCTTGTGATGAACGATATGCGCGGGCGGGTTCGCGTGCGTGTGGACGGCGGGCTCAAGACCGGCCGCGATGTGGTGGTCGCTGCAATGCTCGGCGCGGAAGAATTCGGCTTTGCTTCGGCGGCGCTCGCGTCGCTAGGATGCGTGATGGCGCGACAGTGTCACTTGAACACCTGCCCGGTGGGCATCGCGACCCAGGCTCCGAACTTGCGCGAGAAGTTCGCCGGAAAGCCCGAGATGGTCATCGACTATTTCCTGGCTGTGGCCGGCGAAGTTCGCGAGATACTTGCGCGACTCGGTTTCCGTTCGCTTCAAGAGATCATCGGCCGAAGCGACCTGCTTTCGGAAAAGTCAAATGTCGAATTGCCAAGAGGCGGGAACCTCGCGCTGCTTCCGATTGTGGCTCGAGTCTATGCGACGGATGAGCGTCCGCATCAATACACACCGCAAGCAACGCGTCGCGAGGAGGATTCGCTGAACGAGCGTGTCTACAGAACCGTTTCGAGGGCGATCGCTAAGGCTAACCCGATAGCTCTTTCTTTCAAGATCAGAAACACACATCGAGCTGTAGGCGCTCGGGTTGCCGGCGAGATCGCGCATCGATACGGGGATCGCGGACTTGCAGAGGGAACCATCGATCTAACTTTTGACGGCAGCGCCGGACAAAGCTTCGGCGCATTCACCGTATCCGGGATGAGGCTCACGCTTATCGGTGAAGCCAACGACTACGTTGGAAAAGGAATGAGCGGCGGAGAGATCGTCATTCGTCCGCCCGATGAAGCCGGATACGATTGGTCTCAGAACGTTATCATCGGCAACACCGTGTTGTACGGGGCAACTGGCGGCTCGCTGTTCGCGGCTGGCCGCGCCGGTGAGCGCTTCGCGGTGAGAAACAGCGGAGCGACTGCTGTAGTCGAAGGAGTCGGCGATCACGGCTGTGAATACATGACCGCCGGGAGCGTAGTTGTGCTTGGAGAAGTAGGCCGCAACTTCGCGGCTGGCATGACCGGCGGCGTCGCTTACGTGCTCGATCTTGATGAGACCTTCAAACGCCACTGCAACCACGAGCTTGTGACTATTGAGCCGGTCGACATTTTGGATGACCAGGATCTGCGCCGGCTAATCGAGCGTCACTTGGAGCTGACGGGTAGCCTCCGCGCGCGCGATGTGCTCTGGCACTGGGACCACCACCGCCGGTTCTTCTGGAAGGTTGTCACGCAAGGAGCGCAAGCCGCACAAGTCAGCGTCGAAGCCGAGGAGATGGTCGCGTCAGAAGCAGTGCCGATTGCCTCTGCGTCGAATTGAACCTGAATGCTCAGAGTTCAAGCTTCAGCTTGCGCTTTCTGGAACAGCAGCCCTATAGGCTGAACTCTGAACTGATCATGCTATGAAGATCAAGATTTACGACACAACGCTCAGAGACGGCACGCAAGGCGAAGGCGTCTCGTTTTCCGTCGAAGACAAGCTGATGATCGCGCGAAGGCTCGACGAGCTTGGCGTTGATTACATCGAGGGCGGGTGGCCGGGCTCGAACGTTAAAGACGCAGAGTTCTTCGTCAGAGCGCGCTGCATGGACTTCAGCCGTTCGCGGCTTGCTGCTTTCGGCAGCACATGCCATCCGCGCAACGCCGCGGAGGATGATCCGAACCTGAACGCCCTGCTTGAAGCCGAAACGCCGGTAGTCACGGTGTTTGGCAAGACGTGGGACTTGCACGTTAGAAAAGCCCTCGGCATCTCGCTTGAGCAGAATCTCGAATTGATTTCAGCGTCGGTCGGTTACTTGAAGTCGAAAGGGCGCGAGGTGATCTACGACGCCGAGCACTTTTTCGACGGGTACGCGGCCCAACCCGATTATGCAATCGAGACCTTGCTTGCGGCTGCGCGCGGCGGAGCGGATTGGATCGTGCTATGCGATACGAATGGCGGAACAATCACAAGCCGGCTGTCGGAGGTGGTCGATCTTGTTCGAACAAGAGTTGGCGCTCCGATCGGCATTCACGCGCACAACGATTCCGAACTCGCGGTGGCGAATTCAATCGCTGCGGTTGAGGCCGGAGCCACGCAGGTTCAGGGAACAATAAACGGCTACGGTGAGCGATGCGGCAATGCCAATCTCTGCTCTGTCATTTCGGTTCTCGAGTTGAAGCTTGGCCACGAGACGATCGGCCACGAACGGCTCTCTCACCTGACCGAGGTATCGCGTTTTACTGCCGAGCTCGCGAATCTGTCGCATCGCAGCGATCTCCCTTTCGTGGGCCGCAGCGCGTTCGCGCACAAAGGCGGAGTGCACGTGAGCGCGGTGATGCGCGACCCCTCAACTTATGAGCACGTTGACCCGGAGCTTACGGGCAACAGCCGCCGCGTGCTGGTTTCGGACCTCTCGGGCAAAAGCAACCTGCTTTACAAAGCTGCCGAGATGGGCGTGGACGTCAGCGGCGGCTCGGACAAAGTGCAATCGGTCGTAAAGCGAATCAAACAGCTTGAGCACGAAGGATTTCAGTTCGAGGCGGCCGAAGGTTCGGTCAAGCTTCTGCTCGAAGAAGCGGTCGGCAATTACCGCGAGTTCTTCAGCCTTGAAAGGTATCGAGTTTCATCCGAGCGGGATGCGGCCGGCACGTTGCGATCGGAGGCGACGGTGACCGTCTCGCTGAATGGTCAACTCAATCAAGCTACTGCGGAAGGTTGCGGCCCCGTTCACGCGCTTGATCGCGCGCTGCGGCAAGCCCTCGGCGATGCATTCGAATGCCTGCGCGATGTTCACCTCAGCGACTACAAAGTTCGGGTGCTTGACGCCGACAAGGCAACGGCAGCCAAAGTGCGCGTACTTGTGCAGAGTCAGGATGCGGAGGACTCGTGGAGCACGGTCGGCGTGTCCGAGAACATCCTCGAAGCAAGCTGGCAAGCGCTTTCGGATGCGATCAATTACAAGCTGCTGAAAAGTCGGCGCGGATTAAACGCGGAAGTAGACGAAGTTCAGTTTGTGGTTTCGTAATACGTTTCGTAGTACGGCATTTATGCGGAAGTTCGTACGAGCATCTCACGTTCAAATTCTACGAACTTCCGCATAAATGAGGTACTACGAACCTTAAAGGAGCATCAACTTGTCATTCGATAAAACAGATTGGGTATGGATGAACGGCAGTGTAACGCACTGGAGCAACGCAACCGTGCACGTGTCCGCGCATGCGCTTCACTACGGGAGCGGAGTGTTCGAAGGTATGCGCTGTTACGATACCGTCGAGGGGCCTGCTGTCTTTCGGATGGATGCGCACCTCGACCGATTCTACGCGTCGGCTGCGGTCTACGGAATTGAGATTCCTTACACGCGCGAGGAACTCGCAGAAGCGACCGCGGCGGTGATCGTTCGCAACGGCTTCAGCAGTTGCTATGTGCGGCCGATCTGCTATCACGGCAGCGCTACGCTCGGCGTGCATCCGCGCAATTGCCCAGTCGAGGTGGTGATCCTCACCTGGCCGTGGGCGCCTTATCTTGGCGACGAGGGTCTGGAAAGAGGCGTGCGGATAACGGTCTCTTCGTGGACGAAGTTTCACTCGCGAATGATTCCGACCACGGCAAAAGGCTGCGGTGGATACCTGAATTCCATGCTCGCGGTGCGCGAAGCGGTCGAGTGGGGCTATGACGAGGCGCTGCTTCTGGATGCCGAGGGAAACATCGCTGAAGGCTCAGGCGAGAACCTGTTCATAGTTCGAGACGGCCGCTTGTTGACCAACGACGAACGTTCTTCTATTCTGCTCGGGATCACGCGAGACGCGGTGATAACGATTGCTCGTGATCTCGGCTACGACGTCGAGGTCGGGACGCTTAAACTCGACGATCTGATTGCGGCTGATGAGGCATTCTTCACCGGCACGGCCGCCGAGGTCACGCCTATACGCGAGGTAGACGGCAAACAGATCGGTAGCGGATCACGCGGGCGCGTCACTGAAGGGATTCAGCAAGCGTTCTTCGCCGCCACTTCCGGGCGCGACCGCCGCCACCGAGAGTGGTTGCATTTTGTCGCTGAAACGCCAGCGGCAGCTTTGCAGGATTTCGAGCCGGCTAGATCTCTGTAGCTAGGCATCGGCCCTCCGTGAGCGTGCTCAATACCGCCCACGGCAGTGGGTGGACCGTTCAAGTACGACCTAATCGGGGTGATGCCGGGAACAGAGGATAGGGCTGACAGTCGTCGCAGGTCGGATTTGAAGCTTCCGCCCACTGCCGCGGGTGGGATTCGAGAGCAGTTCCAACACTCGCTGGTAGGTTGGACTTGAAGTTTCCACCCACTGCCGTGGGTGGTATTACCGGAGTTTTCGGGACGGCCACGTCAATATGGACTTGATGCAACTCGAAATGTTCGTGGCGATGGTCGAGGAGGGCAGCTTTCACAAAGCGGCCCAGCGGATGTTTCGCACTCAGCCCGCCTTGAGCATGTCTCTGCGCAAGCTCGAACAAGAGCTGGGCGCGCCGCTGTTTGACCGCTCGAACCGCAACGCTTATACGTTGACCGACACGGGCGAGGTGCTTTACGAATACGCCAAACGGTTGCTCAACCTCCGCGACGAAGCAACATCGGCGCTCGGTCAGCTTCATAATCTGCAGAGCGGGCGCATCCGAATCGGCGCGAACGAGAGCACAAGCCTTTACCTCCTTCCGAGGTTCATACTCGCGTTTCGCGAGCAGTATCCGAAAATAAAGATCGAAGTCTTTCGGCATCTGTCGGCGCGGCTCCCGCACGAGCTAAAACAACGTAATCTGGATTTCGCCTTCCTGTCCTTCCTGCCCGACGACAGCGATTTGGAAGCGACCCCGTTCATGCGTGATGAGCTGGTGTTGATCGCGAGCCCGAGTCATCGGCTCGCTGGGCAACAGCGCGTTCACATACGCGATCTCGGCTCCGAAAGCTTCATCGCGCACAACGTCCGTTCGCCTTCGCGAGACAAGGTGATCGAAACTTTCCGCAGGTTTCAGACGCCGCTCAACATCGCGATCGAGATCGCCACGATCGAAACGATAAAGAAATTTGTGGCAATGAATCTCGGGCTGGCGTTCGCGCCTTTGATGTGCGTTCAAGACGAAGTGGAATCGGGCGAGTTGATAGTGATCCCGGTGGACGGATTTCGGCACGAGCGCACGCTGTGGATGGTGCGTCGCCGCACGAACGCGCACTCTCACGCCGCGCAGGCTTTCATGCAGGTCATCACATCGCAGGCCGACCGCCTGCTTCGCGGCCACCAACCGACTCCTCTCGGCAAAGAGAAAGACGAGACGACCTCCGAAGCCGTCAACTGATCCTCCGGGCTAGTCCGCACTTGGCATCACTCTAATCGCCGCCATTCGCTTTGCGCGGCCTAAGCGCTAAGACAATTTTGTACTCTGGTATGCTCAACTAATACATAATTGTAGATGCGACGATGATTGCCGCGCCGACGGAGGCGAAAAACTGCTTAATCTCCTGGGAGAACCAGGGCTACAAGAATCTCCAGCAGCGGCACTTGCTTTGCTCTAATCGCGAGGCAACTCGAATCGAGTAAGGGCCGAGTTGTGTCGAGCCGAGATGCAGATAAGCCTGGAAAAAATTGTGACTCACGCCAATGAGCGGCTGGCCATAAGCGGCGAGGCGAAGGATCACGAGGCGTGGGCGGATTCGTTCCGCCGCTTCCTGAAACTCGAGACAGAGCGGCTGAAGAGCCGACACAGGTTCGGGTTGGGTGGCGGCGAAATAGCCGGAGGCAGGACCCACCTGATCGACTTGGTGCTGTGCCGAGTCTGTCAGGTAGCGGCGTTGGACCTGGCGCCTGGTAATGCCGAGTTCAATGACTTCGCCTTGATCGCGCTGGGCGGCTACGGGCGACGCGAGCTCGCGCCGTTTTCGGATGTCGATATCTTGTTGCTGCACGCCGGCAGGCGGTCCGCGAGCCTACGCCAATTCACCGAACGGGTCCTATACCTGCTCTGGGATATGGGGCTGACCGTGGGTCACTGTTTCAGATCGGTGCGCGAATGCGTCGACATGGCCGCCAGCGATCTGCATTCGCGCAACGCGATGGCTGAGGCTCGACTGGTCACCGGCAATGCTCACCTGTTTCGCCGGCTGAACAGAGAGCTCGACGACGCTGTCTTCAAGAACAAGCGCCACACCAATGCGTTTCTCAAAATGATGACCGAGGAGCTTGAGGCCAGATATGAGAAATTTGGCAGGACGGTCTGCCTTCAAGAGCCGAATGTGAAAGAGAGCGCGGGCGGCTTGCGCGATCTGCACACGGTGGTGTGGGTGGGGAGCGCGATATTTGGCTCGAAGAGCCTCGACGATCTTCGCGCCGACGACCACGTCTCGGGCGCCGAGTATTCAGTGGCTCGTCGCGCTTACGACTTCATTATGCGCGTGCGCAACGAAGCCCATTTTTCGACAGCTCGGAAGACAGATCTGCTGACGCTCGATCTTCAACCGCAAATCGCGTCTAATCTGGGTTACTCGGACCGTCGCGGGCTGCTCGCTTCTGAGCTGCTGATGCTCGATTACTACCGGCGAGCAAGAGAGCTGCATCAGTTTTGTGAGATGTTTCTGCTGCGAGCAGTCGAGTCGCGCACCGAGAAGCGGCGGCGCGCGAAAGGGTTCCGCCCAAGCTTCGAGGTCAGAGAAGGAAAGCGTTACCTCACCATCGTCAGGGGCGCGGCGAACGAGAGTTCTCCGACTGCCGGACTCGAGATAAGAGGCGGTCGCCTCTGTCCAAAAAACGGCGCGCTTGATTTCGGCGGCGACCCGATGCGGTTGATGGAGGTTTTCCAAACGGCGCAGGCTGAAGGAGTAACGCTCGCCAGCGATTTGAAGCTGGCCATCCGCAACAATCTTTCTTTGGCGGACCGACGCTTCCGGTCTTCAAAGCCGGCCGCACAAGCGCTGATGGGAATACTGCGTCAGAAGGGCCGAGTATCGACTACGCTGCGAGAGATGCACGACACAGGATTCCTGGCGCGACTGCTGCCCGAGTTTGGTCATATAACTTTTCTGGTCCAACACGACTTCTATCACAAGTACACGATCGACGAACACCTGCTGAAAGCGGTTGAGGCCCTCGATCTGCTGTGGATGGATCACGATCAGAAGCTTTCTCACTTCTTCAGGGTGT